>DATGDO010000283.1:0-7522 GCA_035310805.1 Solirubrobacterales bacterium | reverse complement strand
TAGCCGAGCGTGAGCAGGGCGCGGACCGCCTCGGCGCGGTCGGACTCGCGCGCGAGCGCGACGGAGCGCTCGAGGTTCTCTCGGGCCTTCTCCGAGTCGCCGATGCGGCCGAAGACCCGGCCGAAGATGCCGTGCGCCCGGCTCGCGGCGCGCGCCTCGTCCAGCCGCTCCGCGAGGCGCAGCGCCTTCTCCGAGGCGTAGATGGCGAGCATGTTGTCGCCGGTGTGCATGTACAGCGAGGCCGCCTCCTCGTAGAGGCGGACGAGCTCGATGCAGGGCGGGCCGTCCTTGAGCAGGTCGATGCCCCGCTGATAGTTGTCGATCGAGGCGCGGCGCTCACCCTTGTGCCAGAGGGCCGCGCCGATCTTCCGGTGCAGGTCGGCGACCCGGGCGAGATCCTCCTCGGCGCGGTGGTGCTCGAGACAGCCCTCCCACACCCGCACCGCCGCATCGACGCGCCCCATCCTCAGCGCGACGTCGCCCTGCTTCTCGCCGATCCGGGCGGCGCTGCCGGCGTCGAGGGACTCGGAGATCTCGAGCGCCGCCGTGTAGCGGTCGAAGGCCTCCGCGTTGGAGTAGAGGGCCGCGGCGGCGTCGCCGGCGGCCTCCAGTGACTCGAGAGCCTGGGCCTGAAGCTGGCCGAGGGCGTCGGACTCCAGCCCCGCCTCGGAGCCGAGCGCGGCGGCGCGGGCGAAGTGCTCGGCGATCAGCCCGATGACGCCGTCGCTGCGCTCGCGTGCGCGGTCCCGGATGAACTCTGCGACCTCGACGTGCTTCCGGCAGCGGACGGACTTCGGGAGCATCGAGTAGGCGACGTCCCGGATCAGCACGTGCTTGAAGGCGTATTCGCGCTCGCCCGCGAGCCGGCTGCCGGCGCTGGGGATGAGAAGGTCCTTCTCCTCGAGATTGGCCAAGGTTGCGCCGAGGTCGAGGCCCTCCTGGGAGGCGGTCGCGGCCAGGGCGCCCTCCCAGAAGGTCTGTCCGACCACCGAGGCCGACTGGAGCAGCCGCCGCTCGAGACGATCGAGGGAGTCGAGCCGGGCGGCGAGCAGCGACTGCACGGTGCGGGGCAGCGCCTCAGCCTCCGCCGTTTCCTCCTCCAGCAGGCGGTTGACCATCTCCTCGGCGAAGAGCGGGTTGCCGCCGGAGCGCTCGGCGACCTGCGGGATCAGGTCGCCGGAGCCGTTGTCGCTGCTCGCCAGCAGCGCAGCGACGAGCTCGCGGGTCTCGCTCTCGGTGAGCGGCTCCAGCGAGATCGTGGTGGCGTTGCGCCGGCCGCCGCCCCAGCCGGGCCGGCGCTCGAGCAGCTCGTCGCGGGCCAGGCAGACGAGCAGCAGCGGCGCCCGCACCCAGCGCGTCAAGTGGTCGATCAGGTCGAGCATCCCCTCGTCTGCCCAGTGGATGTCGTCGATGGCGAGGACGAGGGGACGGCGGCGGGCGATGCCCTCGACCACGGCGCGGGCGGCCGAGAAGAGCGCCTCGCGCATCCGCTGTGGGTCGGGCTCCGCCTGGCGAAGCTCCTCGGGGGGCTCGAGGCCGAGCGGGATCGCGAGCAGGGTGGCGTTCCGCTCGCCCGAGGCCTCGTCCCCAAGCTCCTCCATCAGCTCGGTGACGCCTCCTCGCAGCTTCTCCCAGGCGGCGTCGGGGGCATCGGTGTCGCGGATCTCGAACTCGTCGTTGAGGACCTCGGCCAGGGCCCAATATGCGATCCCGGCGCCGTACGGGGGGCACTGCCCACGCCTGATCGTCGGGGGGTCCTCGGAGTCGGCGAGGGTCGACGCCAGCTCGCGAAGCAGCCTCGACTTGCCGACACCCGCCTGGCCGATCACGGTGACGAGGTGGGGGCTGCCCTCGCGCTCGACCCGCTCGACCAGCGAGGTGAGCAGGCTGGCCTCCTCCTCGCGCCCGATCAGGGGGGTCTGGGCGCGGCCAGCCGCGTGGCGGGGCTCCGAGAGGACGCCGGTCGCCTCCCACGCCGGCACCGGCTCCTCCTTGCCCTTCAGCGCCAGGGGCTCGAGCCGCTCGTAGGAGATCGCCTCGCGGCTGGCGCGGTAGGTCGACTCCCCGACGGTGACGCTGTCCGGTCTGCCGGCGGCCTGTAGCCGCGCGGCGACGTTGACCGGGTCGCCCATCACCGTGTAGCGATCGCCCACGGCGCCGGCCATCACCTCGCCGGAGTTGATCCCCACCCGCAACGAGAAATCCACGCCGTGCTTCTCGCGGCTCTCACGTTTGGCCCCCTCCATCGCCGCCTGCATCGCAAGTCCGGCGCGGACGGCCCGCTCCGGGTCGTCCTCGTGGGTGACGGGCGCACCGAAGACGCCCATCACGTTGTCGCCGATGAACTTGTCGATCGATCCCCCGAAGCGCTCGATCTCCTCACCCAGCAGACGGAGAGTGCGGTCGACGAGAGCCTTGAGGGCCTCCGGGTCCATTCGCTCGGCTGCCGCCGTGTACCCGGAGAGGTCAGCGAACAGGACGGTCGCCTGGCGGCGCTCCTCGGGCGGCGCCTCGGTCGGAGTCGGAGGCCGCGCCTTCGTCGCCGGGGCGGGCGAGGCGGTCCCGGCGGAGAGCGCCGTGCCGCACTCGATGCAGAACTTGGCGCCGACCGGGTTCTCGGTCCCGCAGCTCGGGCAGCTGGGGGGGAGCTCCGCCCCGCACGACATGCAGAAGCGCGCGCGCACGGGGTTCTCAGCGGCGCAGCTCGGGCAGGCTCTCCTCCCCTCCATCGGACCTGAGGATAGGTCAGTGATCGCAACCTGCCGCTAAGGGCCTTGCGCTACGCTCCGGCGCCGCTGCACCCGGCATGAAACGGGTTGCTCCTCCATCATGAGACGGGTCGCGCCTGGGCGCGCCCTCGCATGATCGGAGCACCCTCGCGTCTGTGAGAGAACGACCTTTGAACAGGAGCCGCGCCCCACTCGGCCTCGCCCTTGCCATCGCCTCCACTCTGCTGATCTCCGCCTGCGGAGGCGGAGGGAACGACCAGGATCCGCAGCAGGTCCTGCACCAGACCTTCAGCAACCCGACCCCGATTCAGAGCGGCGCCCTGGACCTCGACATCCGGATCGAGACCTCGGGAGGCGACAATCCCGGCAGGGTCGAGGTGAAGCTGGGAGGGCGGTTCCAGAGCCGCCCGAAAGGGCAGTTCCCCGAGTTCGCCTTCGACGTCTCGCTCAAGGCGGAGAGCGGGTCCCAGAGCTTCTCGGGAATCGGCGGCCTCACCTCGACGGGTGATCAGGCGTTCGTCAACTTCCAGGGGACCGACTACGCGGTGCCCCAGCGGCTCTACGACCAGTTCGTCAGCTCGTACACCCAGCTGCAGGGCAAGAGCCCCTCGCAGGGCACCGGTCTCCTCCAGCGGCTCAACATCAACCCCGCGAACTGGCTGACGGACCTGAAGAACGAGGGCACCGAGGACGTCGAGGGAACGAAGACGATTCACGTCTCGGGGCAGGCCAACGTCTCCCAGATCGTCACCGACCTGAAGACGATCGCCGATCAGGCGGGCAGCGCCGTCGGCAAGGTCGACGTCGGCCGACTCGATCAGCTCAAGGACGTCATCCAGTCGGGCGACGTCGACGTCAACTCCGGCGAGACCGACAAGCTGCTGCGCCGGCTGAAGCTCAGCTTCGACCTGAAGCCCCCTGCCGGGACCCCCGGCGCCCCCGACTCGCTCAGCTTCGTCATGCTGCTCAACTTGGCAGACGTCAACAAGCCGCAGACCATCCAGGCTCCCGCGAACCCCCAGCCGCTCCAGAGCCTCCTTCAGCGGTACGGGATCAACCTGGGCAACCTCGGCAGCGCGCTTCGCGGCGGGGCGGGCACCAGCGGCGCGCTTCCCGGGTCGGGCGGTTCCACCACCGCACCCAGCCCCTCGGCCACCCGGGCCTACCAGCAGTGCCTCTCGCGGGCCTCGGGCCAGGCCGAGCTGCAACGGTGCGCCGGCCTGCTGGGCCAGTAGGAGGGGAGGGGTCGGTGTACCGGAACGTGGTGGTCGCCTACGACGGCAGCGAGGGGGCCAAGGCAGCCCTCGCTCGCGCGGTCGAGATCGCCGCCCGTGATCAGGCCGCCCTTACCGTCGTCGAGGCGACCACGGAGCAGATGCCGTCAATGGTGCCGGGCGCTCCGCGGCAGTCCCCGCCGGAGACGGCGGAGAAGGCTCGCAAGGAGCTGCGCGCGGCGGTCGAGCAGCTGGACCCCGCCCTCGAGGCGAGCCCCTGGGTCGTGGGAGGGCCGCCGGCGAAGGCGATCCTGACCGTGGCGGGGGACATCGAGGCCGATCTGATCGTGACGGGCTCCCGCAACCGCGGCGCGATCGCCCGCGCCGTCCTGGGAAGCATCAGCACCGAGATCCTGCACGGCGCGCACTGCGACGTCCTGGTGGTTCAGCCGGGCTAGTCGACCTTCGGGGGCGCGTGTGGGTCGATGGTCATCGGCTCCACGTGCCACTCCTGCGGTAGCGCGACCTCGACGTCGAGGGTCTCGCCGGGCGGGCGACCCTGGGTGTGCAGCTCACCGTGCTGGAGCATCGGCGCCAGATAGCGGCCGCTGATCTTGTGGGGCGGCCACCAGAGCCGGTCGAGGCTGGCGGCGCCCTCTCCGCCGCCGCCGGCGATCTCCGCGCGCATGTGCAGCGAGGCCTCGCCGGTCAGGAGCTGCCCCCGCAGCACCGGCCGAAACGGCTCGGGCGCGACCGGGGCGCCGAGGCGGTGGGCGATGTGCTCGGCCGCCGCGTCGGCCTGCTGGGTCGCGAGCCCGCCCTGCTTGAGCGGGAAGTTGGTGCCGTCGCCGGCGGCGTAGACCTCGTCCGCGCCGCGGACGCGCGAGTGCTGGTCGACCGGGATGAAGCCGTCCTCGTCCTGCGGCAGGCCCGCGATCGCCGGTCCCTCCATCGTGGGCAGCGAGATCACCACGTCCGCCTCGATCCTCCGGTCGCCCGGCGTGAGGACGAGGTCGCCATCCTCCTCGTGCGCTCGCTCGCCGCAGACCGCCTCGATCCTCCGGCCGCCGAGCAGCTCGCCGACGGCGGCGCTGGCCGTCGCACCGAAAGCGGCGAGCGGGGTCGCCTCGGGGGTGATCAGCGTGATCTTCGCCTCGACCCCGCGCTCGCGGGCGCGCCGTTCCGTCATCAGCGCCACCTCGTAGATCGGCAGCGACCAGGTGATGCTCGGTGGGACGACGAACGCGACCCGGCCCGACCCGGCGGCGGCCTTGTCGAGGACCGGGTCGATGCTGAAGGGCTCTTCCGGGTTCGGGAAGGTGATCGCGTGCGCGAAGGCAGGGACGAATCGTCCGCCGACGCAGACCACGAGGTAGTCGTAGTCGACCGCGGAGCCGTCGTCGAGCTCGAGCCGATGCTCGGCGGGATCGACGGCTGAGAGCGCGCGGAGCATGAACTCTGCCCCGTTCTCCTCGGCGAGCGGCTCGAGGGCGTACTGCTCCGGAGGCCCGAGCCCGAACGGCTCCTCCACCAGCAGCGGCTTGTAGACGAAGTCGACGTCGGGCGCGATCATCGTCAGCCGGGCCCGGTCGCCGGCCAGATCACGGAGGGCGAGCAGCGCCTCGACTCCGGCCACGCCGCCGCCGGCGATCACCACGCGGGCCCCGTTGTCGCCCCTCTCAGGCACGGTTTGAGTCTATTCGCCGACTCCGGGCGCGCCATCGCCCAGGGGGGCAGCACCTAAGCTGCCCGCATGCCGGAGCCCACCATCCCGGCCCCGGAGCAGCGACGGCGGATCGGGGTCGACAGCTGGCCCTATCTGCTCTCGCCGCTGATTCCGGCGGCGGTGATCGCCGACCTGGCCGAGGCCCCGGCCGCGGTCGTCTTCTTCGTCTCGGCCATTGCGCTGATCCCGCCCGCGGCGATGATGGGCCGCGCCACGGAGGAGCTCGCCGAGCGCTCCGGCAACGTGGTCGGCGGGCTCCTCAATGTCACCTTCGGCAACGCACCGGAGCTGATCATCGCCCTCTTCGCGCTCGGCAGGGGGCTCCACGAGGTGGTCAAGGCGTCGCTGATCGGATCGATCATCGGCAACGTCCTGCTGGTCCTGGGCGCCGCCATGCTGGTGGGCGGTCTGAGTGGCGGCCGCAGCCGGGATGTCCAGAAGTTCGGCCAGACGGCGGCGAACGTGCAGTCGACCATGCTGCTGCTGGCGGTTGCCGCCCTGATCATGCCCGGGGTGTTCGCGCTGGCGCAGGGCGGCGGCCTGCCGCAGGCCGGCGACGCGCGGGTCGACTACGGCGGAGATCTGGAGAGGCTCTCGTTCGCGGTCGCCTGCGTGCTGATCCTCTCCTACGCGGCGGGCCTGCTCTTCTCCCTGTTCACGCACAGCCATCTCTTCAACCCGCATGAGGAGGAGTCGAGCGCGGAGGACCGTGGCGAGTGGACGACCCGCAGGTCGGTGCTCTCCCTGGCGATCTCGGGTGCGCTCGTCGGCGTGCTCTCGGAGATCCTCGTCGGCTCCATCGAGGAGACCTCACAGGCCATCGGCCTCTCGGAGTTCTTCATCGGCGCGATCGTGGTCGCGATCGTCGGCAACGCGGCGGAGCACTGGGTGGCCGTGCTGGTCGCCTACAAGAACAAGCTCAGCCTCGCCGTCAACATCGCGATCGGCTCGAGCGCCCAGGTCGCCTTGTTCGTCGCTCCGGTGCTGGTGCTCTGCTCCTTCGTGCTCGGACCGCACCCGATGGCGCTGGTCTTCAACGGCTTTGAGATGACAGCGGTGGCGATCGCCGCGATCATCGCCAACCAGGTCACCCAGGAGGGGGAGTCCACCTGGTACGAGGGCCTGCAGCTGCTCCTGGTCTACGCGGTGATGGCGCTGACCTTCGGCTTCGCGTAGCTAGCCCAGCTCGTAGTTGAGCGTCAGGGTGTGGCTGCCCCGCTCGTCGGCGAGCATCGTCCCCTCGCCCGATATCCCCTCGAGCTCGCCTCTGCCCGTCCCGGGGACGATCGTCCCGGTGTTGGTCACGCCGTCGGGCGAGATGATCCCGGTGTGCTGGAAGACGAAGCTGCCGGACTTGCCGTTGAGCGTCCCGCTGATCCGGTCGTGACCGACGTATCCGCCGCCGCCCTCCGCCTTGGCGATGATCAGCTCGGCCGTGCTCTCGCCCTCGAGGTCGCCCGTGAAGGTCCGGGAGATCTGGACCCGTGAGAGCTCCGCACCCTCGGCCTCGCCGTAGGGCTCCTCGTCGTAGCGGTCGTTGGTGAAGCGGGCGGAGGCGTTCACGCGGGCGACGCTATCGCCTCAAGCGCTCTCGAAGTCGAGCCTGTACTTGTCGGCGAACTTCTTCACCGCCCCGAGGCACGACACGCCCAGTGGCCGATGGCCTGGAGGACGACCGGCTCGTCGCGGAGCTCGCTTAGTCCTCCCGTCCGGGGTCCTGGCCGTCCTCGTCCTCGTCGAGCTCCTCGTCGCCCTGCTCGAGGGCGGTCTCTGAGACCGATCCGGCGGAGCCGGGGTGGTAGTGGGTCTGGAACTCCTCGAGCAGCTTGTCGCGCTGCTCCTCGTCGACCGGC
>DATGDO010000282.1:0-3165 GCA_035310805.1 Solirubrobacterales bacterium | reverse complement strand
ATGTCGTCTTCGTCGCCCTGCACGGGCCCGGCGGCGAGGACGGCACCGTCCAGGAGCTCCTCGAGATCCTCGGCCTGCCGTACACCGGCCCCGGGGTGGCGGCTTGCGCGCTCTGCATGGACAAGGTCGCGGCGAAACACGAGATGCGAACGGCGGGCCTGCCCACCCCCGACTGGGCCGCCTTCAACGAGACTGCGTTTCGGCAGCTCGGCGCCGCCGACACCCTCGACGAGATCGAGGAGCGCCTCGGATTCCCGCTGGTGGTGAAACCCGCCGGCCAGGGCTCCTCGCTCGGCGTGGAGTTCGCCTCCGCTCGCGACGAGGTGCCGCAAGCGCTCGTCGCCGCCTTCAGCTACGACAACCGCGTGCTGCTCGAGCGCTACGTCAAGGGCCGCGAGCTGGCGGTGAGCGTGCTCGGCGCGGAGCCGCTGCCGGTCGTCGAGGCAATTCCCCGCGAGGAGGACTTCTTCAACTTCGAGGCCCGCTACGAGATCGGCCGCACGGAGTACGTCTGTCCTGCCGACCTCGGGGGCGAGCAGACGCGGCGGGTCCGGGAGCTGGCCACCCAGACCTACGAGGCGCTTGGCTGCAGCGGCTTCGCCCGCGTCGACCTGATCCTCGGAGAGGACGGCCCGCAGATGCTCGAGGTGAACGCGATCCCGGGCCTCACGGACACCAGCCTCTTCCCGATGGCCGCCGAGGCCGCCGGCATCGACTTCACGCAGCTGGTGGAGCGAATCCTGGAGTCGGCGCGGGCCCGCCCGACGAGCGAGGCGACGCTGCCCGCCTAGAGGTCTTCGCCCTGGGCGAAGTCCTCGGGCGTGACGTTGTCGAGGAAGTCCTTGAACTTCTCGACGACCTGCTCGGTGTCCTCGACCTCCTCTCCCTCGAACTCGATCGCGGACTCCTCGATCACCTCATCTGCGGCGAAGATAGGCGCCGAGGTCCGGACCGCGAGGGCGAGGGCATCGGAGGGGCGGGAGTCGATCTCGAGCTCCGACCCGTTCATGGAGATCGTGATCGAGGCGAAGAAGGTGTTGTCGCGGAGCTCGGTGACCGAGACCTTCTCGCACTTGGCCTCCATCTGGTCGAGCACGTCGGAGAGCAGGTCGTGCGTCATCGGGCGCGGTGTCGAGGCCCCCTGCAGCTTCATCAGGATCGCTGCCGCCTCCGGGTGGCCGATCCAGATCGGCAGGAACTTGTTGCCATCGACGGTCTTCAACAAGACGATCGGCTGCTTGCCGACCATGTCGAAGCTGACTCCGTAGATGGTCATTCGCTGCACGGGAGGTCTCCTCGGGGCGTCCTGGTCGGATTATAGGAGCGCCCCCAGGGCGCCAGAGTGCCTGAGGCAATCGTGGGGATCTCCCACACCTGCCGGCACAGACCTTCGTCGACGCTGCGCTCGATACCGTCTGGGACCCCGAGCGCCTGACGGAGTGGTGACCGGACACGATCAGCTTCGAGTGCATCGCGGCGGATTCGGGCGAAAACGGGTCCAAGCAGGATCGCGATCGAGATGGTCCTGCGCGCTCTGTTGCCGGTGGCAAGGCCGGCAGGAATCTGGGCGAGCTGCGCAAGATGCGGGAAGCCTCCTGCAACCGCTGACCCGCAACACGATCGCGCGGGATCACGGCGACCGTCGACACGGCTTCTTCGTACCCCATCGCCACGTCCCGCACACGCGCGAGAGCTCGACGGATTTCCTCCTCGGGTCCCACCTCGCCGTGCGGGCGAGGCGGTGAGGGTGGCGATCACCGCTGACGCGCAGGCCACCTGATTTCACCCACGCCTATAGCGTCCCGGTCATGGCGCTACTCGACCGTCTCAGCCGCCAGGCCCGCTACGGCGTCGAGCTCGCCGGCGCGGCGTGGCCGCAGTTCGTCCGTCCCCTCGTGGCTGAGCTCGCGTCGCACCGGCCGATCCGGGAGGTGCTCCCCGGGGTCCACCACTGGACGGCGATCCACCCGAGAATCAGGCTGCCCGTGGACTCGTACTACATCGAGCCCGTCCGGGTCATCCTCGACCCGATGGTGCCGCGCGAGGGACTCGAGTGGTTCGAGCAGCGCCCGACCCCGAGCCAGATCGTCCTCACCAACCGACACCATCTTCGCCATAGCGAGCGCTATGCGGAGGCATTCGGCTGCCCGATTCGCTGCAGCGCCGCCGGCTTGCACGAGTTCGAGCATGGCCCGAAGGTCGAGGGCTTCGCCTTCGGGGAGGAGCTGGCCCCGGGGATCACCGCACACCAACTGGGCGCCATCTGCCCGGACGACACCGCGCTTCATATCCGGATCGCCGGCGGTGGCGCGATCGCGTTCGCCGACGGCCTCACGCACCCGCGCGGCGGTGGGCTCACCTTCGTGCCCGGCTTCCTGCTCGGCGATCACCCCTCGCAGGTGCGGGCCGGACTCCGCGAGTCGCTTCGCCGGCTGCTCCAACTCGATTTCGACAACCTCCTGTTCGCCCACGGCGAGCCGCTGGTTGGCGGCGGCAGGCAGGCGCTGCGGGAGTTCGTCGGTTCAAGCTAGAGCTCCCTCCTGGGCTGGGAGTCGTGCCCTTCCTCCTCACGGCCACGGCGGGCTGCGGGTGCGGTCCGGCTGAGGCCCGAGCGGGCTTCCATGCTCTTCGAGAGATCCGTCCCGTCGTCACCCGGATCTCGATCCCTCGTCGGTTGTCAGGTCGAACGGGTGCAGAGAAGCGACCGCCAGGTCACCGGCGTCACGGACGGCCTTGTCGCTGGCGCCGAGCTCCCCCAGCGTCGTGTAGACCACCGCGGCCGGATGGACCCCGAGCCGGCGCGCGTCCGACTGATCGAGGCGCTCGAGCAGATCCTTCGTGGCGAGCAGCCCGCTGGGTCTCGTGACTTGAGCCTCCGATCGGTCGGCTGACCAAGCCGACTACCCTCTTGGGGGGTCATGACGCAGCGAGCCCGCAGACGGCGCCGGCGGCTTCGGGACTCGGGCAGGAAGAAGCTCCTCCTGGGCCTCGGCGTTCCCATCACGCTGCTCGGGATCGGCGTCATCGTCGCTGCCGCATGGCTGCTCAGCGTCTACAACTCGGCGCCCTCGCTGGCGAGCCTGACGCCGATCACGCACGGCGCCGTCTCGAAGGTCTACGCGGCCGACGGCTCCCTGATCGGGGTGATCCACTCCGACAAGATCC
>DATGDO010000281.1:0-3922 GCA_035310805.1 Solirubrobacterales bacterium | reverse complement strand
GGCCCAGCTTGTAGAGCAGGATCGGGCCGAGCAGCAGGACGGTCACCACGACCGCGCCGGCGGTGGCGTAGATCACGTCGCTGGTCGCCGCGCCCCCCGCCGGTGGGTTGCTCGCCCCGATCAGAGTGGCTGGCAACATCGTCGTTCCTCCTCCTAGCCGGCTCCGGTCGAGACGGCCTCGGGCACGGGCTCCGGGCCGCGGCGCAGCCGCTCGCGCACCGCCTCCAGTGACCACTCGAAGGGCTCGGTGTCCTCCATGAAGCTGACCAGCTCGCTGACGATCCGCTCCGGCGCGTCCAGCATCGGCCAGTGGCCGGAGCCCTCGATCTCGACGTAGCGGCTGTGGGCGACGATCCGATGGGCGCGCCGGCCGTGCTCGACCGGGATCACCGGGTCGGCGCTGCCCCAGATGAACAGGGTGGGGAGCTGGTCGGCGAGGTAGAGGCGGTCGAGCGCGGAGACGCGCTGGCCGTCATGGTCGATCACGCTGCGCATCGTGTGGACGAAGGCCGCGCTGGCGCCCTCCTCGGCGAGCGAGGCGTAGCCGCGGGCGAACTCGGCGACGTCGGGGCCGGCCTCGATCCCGACCCTCGCGGCCACGGAGCGAACCGCGTCGCCGGCCTTCACCGACCACTCCCGGGCGAGCAGCGGCAGCACCCACTCCGAGCCGGGAAGCGCCGCGGCGCGGAGCAGGGGATGGACCTCCTTGCCGAGCCCGCCGGAGCCGATCAGCGCCATCCGCTCGACGTACTCCGGGAAGAGGTAGGAGAACTGCATCGCGATCCCGCCGCCGAAGGAGTGGCCGACCACGGTGCCGCGCTCGAAGCCGAGCAGGGCCAGCAGGTCGCGGACGCCGGCGGCGTAGGCGCCCAGCGAGTAGTCGCCGCGCGGCTTGGCCGAGCGGCCGTGGCCGATCAGGTCGGGGGCGACCACCGTGTAGCGCTCGGTGAGCGCCGGCATCACCTCGCGCCAGGCGTCCGAGGTCGAGGTGATCCCGTGCAGCAGGACCAGCAGGGGGCCCTCGCCGGCCGCCTGGAAGTAGACCTTGTGGCCGTGGAGGGTGATCTCCTCGTAGGGTCCGAGCTGCTCGCCGCCCTTCGGCCACTCGGGGTGGTCGGCAGCAGGGGACGGGGTGAGGTGGGCCTCCTCCATCTCCTTCGTCGGGCTACCCACTTTTTTGGGTTTTGATCCAGCCATGCGGTTTGCCTCGATTCCTGTTGGCTCGTTGGTCGACGCCCGAGTCTGACCGCTATTTGATCTGGACGCCGGAGATCGCCCGGCTGATCACCAGGCGCTGGATCTCCGAGGTGCCCTCGAAGATCGTCCAGATCTTGGCGTCGCGGTGCATCCGCTCCACCGGGAACTCGCGCGAGTAGCCGTTGCCGCCCAGGATCTGGATCGCCCGCTCGGTCGCCCAGACGGCGACCTCGCCGGCCTTCAGCTTCGACATCGAGCCCTCGGCGGCCTCGAAGTCCTTGCCGGCCCTGCCCATCCAGGCGGCGCGGTGGACGAGCAGCCTGGCAGCGTCGATCTCCATCTTCATGTCGGCGAGGGCGAAGGCGATCGCCTGGTTCTCGATGATCTTCCGCCCGAACGCCTCGCGCTCCTTGGCGTAGTCGAGCGCGTACTCGTAGGCCGCCCGGGCGATCCCGACCGCCTGCGCCGCGACGGTGGGGCGCGAGAGCTCGAAGGTCCTCATCGCCGCCTGGCCCTTGGCGCTCTTGCCCTCCCGGGCCTTGGCGAGCCGCTCGTCGAGCTTCTCCTTGCCGCCGAGCAGGCAGGAGCCCGGCACGCGGCAGTCGTCGAGGTGGACGTCGGCGGTGTGCGAGGCGCGGATGCCGTGCTTCTTCACCTTGGCGCCCTGCTCGCAGCCCTTGGTGCCCGGCGGGATCACGAAGGCGGCGTGGCCGCGGGCGCCGAGCTCGCGGTCGACCGAGGCGATCACCACGTGGACGTCGGCGATCCCGCCGTTGGTCGCCCAGGCCTTCTGGCCGTTGATCACCCACTCGTCGGTAGCCTCGTCGTACTTGGCGGTGGTCCGGTAGGCCGAGACGTCCGAGCCGGCGTCGGGCTCCGAGGCGCAGAAGGACGCCACCTTGACGTCGTCCTCGCTGCCGAAGCACTGCGGCACCCACTCGACCATCTGCTCGGGGGTGCCCGAGCCGTAGATCCCGGCGACCGCCAGGGTGGTGCCGAAGATCGACATGCCGATCCCGGCATCGCCCCAGAAGAGCTCCTCGTTCACGATCGGGAAGGTGAGGCCGGAGGGGTCGGACCAGAACTGGGCGATCGACTCGAAGCCGTAGAGGCCGATCTTCGCCGCCTCCTGGACGACGGGCCAGGGGAACTCCTCGCGCTCGTCCCACTCGTGCGCCGCCGGCCGCACCACCTGCTCGGCGAACCCGTGCGCCCACTCCCGGATGTCCTTCTGGTCCTGGGAGAGCTCGAGGGAGAACGGCGTCTCCCCGACCTGGATCCCGAGCTGCTCGGTTGCCTCGGCCGCCGCATCCTTCGCCTCGGCCGCCCGGTCGTCCTGAACCGCCTCCTCCTGATCCGACTTCGCCTTCGTCGCCTCAATCTCCGGGGTCGCCATCGCGCCTCAAATCCTCCTCGAGTTCAAGTTCCTGTCCTGGATCAGCACTCTATTGCTACCCAAAGTAGCAAAATACTACTCACGGTAGGAACCGGCCGGGCCTGCGACCCAGTGCTCCACCTCGAGGCCGGGCATCGGAAAGTCCTTCGGGTTGCCGGTCGCCAGGCGGGCCCCCGCCGAAAAGGCCGCCGCGGCGACGAGGCAGTCGGCTTGGCTGAGCGTCTCTCCCCGGGCGGCGAAGTCGCGCCGCCAGATGCCCGCCAGCTCTCCCTCCCGAGCCGTGAGCGGCACCGTTCGAAGGGCGCTCAGCAAGCGGCGAATCGCCTCGGCCTCACCGGCTCGTGCGCCGCGCCAGACCTCCTCCACGTTGACCGCGCAGACGAGCGGGGGAGGCTCCGTTGCGCGCAGCTCGCGGAGGCGGCCGGCTGCGTCTCGATCGCGCAGAACCTCGATCAGCACCGTGGTGTCGAGGAGCAGAACGGCTCAGCCCACCCGGCGCTGGTCTCCCCGCCGCTGGGCCCGGACCCAGGCACCCGGATCCCGATCCCATTCGTGTCCCTCGTCGTCGATCGCCCCGATCGAGGAGAGGATCTCGTCCCAGCGGCGCTCGTCGTCAAGGGTGCGCCTGAGCACGCGCGCGATGAAGGCGCTGCGCCGCCGTTTTCCGACTCTGCGGTCCAGTTCGGCCACCAGCTCATCATCGAGGCTTATGTGCAAACGCATGTGCGCAGCTTGACACAAAAGGCTTTGGTAGGAGGCTGGTTCGGACTTGGGCGCTGCCGTCTGCCCGAGAGGCCGGGCCGCGGAGTAGCCTGATGCAGGAGTCGCGCGACTTGCCTCGTGCGACTCACCGAAGAAAGCCAAGGAAGGCGAATGCGGTGAGCGAACCGGACCGTCCCGGTGGGGACCACAGGCTCGAGCAGCTCGAGCAGGAGGCCGCGCACGCCCGCCGGCGATACGAGCTCTACAAGGCGAAGGTCTATGGCCCGAAGCGCGCCAGCCCCGCTCGGCTGAGGGAGCTGCAGCGGGAGCGCGAGTTCGCCGAGGGCAGGCTGAGCCGCGCACAGGGCGCGCTGCGTGCGGCCGAGAAGAACGACACCCACGAGCAGGACGTTCTGGACGACGCCGCGCGGATCGAGGCCGAGCTCCGGCGGGATCCGAATCGCGCCGACACCAAGATCGCCCGTGCGTCCCGCACCCCCTTCACCTCGGTCCGCGCCGTTCGCGAGCGCCTCGGGCTCTACTTCACCCGGCGCTAGCGCCGATCGCCGATGAGTTTGACGGCGCCCCGCGGTCTTGGTATCCGAACCCCCGAAACAGGAGGATCCG
>DATGDO010000280.1:0-4634 GCA_035310805.1 Solirubrobacterales bacterium | reverse complement strand
GGCCTCTGTGCGGAGCGGGGCTCCGAGGTCGTGCTGATGCACATGCTCGGCGATCCCCGGACCATGCAGGAGAACCCCGTCTACGAGGACGTCGTCGACGACGTCAGGGCCTTCCTCGCCGAGCGGATCGAGTTCGCCGTTTCGGAGGGGATCGACGAGGAGCGCATCTGGATCGATCCCGGGATCGGATTCGGCAAGAACGTCGAGCACAACCTCGAGCTCCATCGCCGCCTCGGTGAGCTGGCCGAGCTCGGCCGCCCGATCGCCTTCGGCTCATCCCGCAAGACCTTCATCGGCAAGCTCACCGGCGCCGAGGTCGACCAGCGTCTCGGCGGCACGATCGCCTCGAACGTGATCGCCTACGCGAACGGAGCGCGGATGCTGCGGGTGCACGACGTCGGCCCGATCCGCCAGGCCCTCACGGTCGCCGAGGCGATCCTGGACCCGAGCGTCAGCCCGAGACGAACTCCCGGATCAGCGAGTTGACCTCGGCCGGGCGCTCGTAGGGGACCCAGTGCCCCGCGCCCGGGACGATCTCGACGCGCAGCTGCGGGACCCACTCGCTCAGCCCCCTGGTCAGCGCGGGCAGGAGCGCCGCGTCGTTCTCGCCCCAGATCACCAGCGTCGGGACGCCGACGGTCTGCGAGGTGAACCTGCTCGCGTACTCCTCCGGCACGCCGCCGGCCGCCACCTGCTCGCCCAGGCGGGCGGCGCGGTAGTAGTTGAGGGCGCCCCGCAGCGCGCCCGGCCGGCCCCAGGCCTCGTGGTAGATCGCGCGGTCGGCCTCGGAGAGCTGGGCATGGCGGCCGCCGATCCGCCGCATGATGTCGTCCATCATCGAGAACGACTTGGCCGCCAGCATCTCCTCGGGCTCCGGTGAGGGCTTGGAGAGCTCGATCATGTAGTTGACCGCATGGCGCTGCTTCGGGCTCTCGCGCAGGTCCCGGTTCCAGGTGAAGGGGGATGGCGCGTCGATGATCACCAGGCGCTCGAGCAGCTCCGGGTACTTGAGGGCGAAGGCCCAGGCGACGATCCCGCCCCAGTCGTGCCCCGCGAGGGTGAGGGGGGCGAGCCCGAGCTGCTCGACGAGCTCGAGGACGTCGCCGAGCAGATGCCGCATGCGGTAGTCCTCGACCTTCTCGGGCTTGCAGGAGAGGTTGTAGCCGCGCATGTCGGGCGCGTAGACGGCGTGGTCGCTGCCGAGGTCGGCGAGCTGGCGCCTCCACAGGAACCAGAACTGCGGGAAGCCGTGGAGGAAGAGGATCGGCTTGCCCTCGCCGCGGCTGACGTAGTGCATGCGGCACTCGCTGAGCTCGGCGAAGTGGTGGGAGACCTCGACGGCGGAGCCCCCTTCGCCGAGCGTCGTCGTCTCGGGCGACGCGCTCACCGGTGAGTCCTACACCCAGACGGGGTCGCCCTGTCGCGCGCCCTCGCATCGAGAAGGAGGATCCCGGGCGGAGGGGAGTAGCTTGGAGCCGTGGACGAGCACGATCACGCCGCACACCCTTCCGTCGAGGTCGAGATCCGCGGCCTCTCCATCTATACGCATCACGGGGTCACCGACGCCGAGCAGGAGGTCGGCCAGCGGCTCGACTTCGACCTCACCTTCGACGTCCCGGATTGCGACGCCGTGCTCACCGATCGGCTCGAGGACACCGTCGACTACTCCGAGGTATGCGACATCGTCGCCCTGGCGGCGACCGAGAGGAGCTACCGGACCCTCGAGCGCCTCTGCCAGGTCGTCGCCGGCCGGCTGATGGAGCGCTTCGACTGCGACTCGGTCCAGGTGCGGGCCGCCAAGCCGGAGCCGCCGCTGTCGTATCAGGTGCAGGAGGCGGGGGTCGAGGTCACCCTGGAGCGCTCGCTGGATCGGGAGTCGGACGACGAGGAGGGCGTCTGACCGACCGGGTCGGCTACCTCGGCCTCGGCTCCAACGTCGGCGATCGGGTCTCGCAGCTGCGGCGGGCGATCGAGGCGCTGCGCTCGCACGGCGTCTCCGTGGAGGCGGTCTCCTCCGCCTACGAGACCGAGCCGGTCGGCGAGATCCTCGACCAGCCCGACTTCCTCAACGCCGCGGTCAGGGTGCGGACGGCGCTGGCGCCGGAGGAGCTCCTCGATCTCTGCAAGGCGATCGAGGCCGAGCAGGGGCGCGCCTTCGGCGGCCCCCGCCACGGCCCGCGTCCCATCGACCTCGACCTGCTCCTGCTCGGCGACCTCGAGCTGAGCACCGAGCGGCTCACGCTGCCCCACCCGGAGGTCACCTCGCGGCGCTTCGTGCTCGCCCCGCTGCTGGAGCTCGATCCCGACCTGCGCCTCCCCGACGGGACCGGGCTGCGGCAGGCTCTCGAGTCGCTCGGCCCCGGGCAGTACGTCAACCGGGTCGGCCCGCCTCCCGGTTAGGCGATCGTCAGGCCCTCAGGGGGTCGATCCACTCGGCCGGGAAGACGGGGGGCGTCCGCCCGGGAAAGTCGGGGACCAATTGCATGGCGAGCCGGCCGGCGGGCCGCTGCTCGATATACGGCCTCAGGTCGTCGAAGCTGATCGCCAGCCTGATGCTCGGGGCGATCTGGTAGTCGGCCGCGTTCGGCTCACCACCACCGATCACGCCCTCCGCGATCCACTGGTCGATCCTGTCCAGGTCCCGGGGCAGGGTGGCGAGGTCGGCGCGCACGTTCTCGTCGGTGGCGCCGTTGAAGCGGGCCGAGAGCGAGACGATCGGGCCGCCGGTCTTCACCGCGAGGCCGACTGGGATTCCGAGGCGGGCGCCCTCGGAGTAGCTCGCCATCGGCGCGCGATCCCGCTTGAACGCCCACCAGCTGAACCGGCGGGGCTTCTGCTGGAAGGCGTCGCCCCAGGCCTCCGCCTCCTCGACCTTCTCCCGGAGATCGGGATCCGAGGGGAAGAGCGGCGGCTCGGGCTGGATCCGGTCGAGCTCCCGGGCGATCTCGCGCGAGCCCTGGACGCGGCTGCCGTCGAGCTTCAGGGCCGGGACGGTGACGCCGGGGAAGCGCTGCGCGCGCACCACGCCCTTGGAGACGACAGGGATGAGGTCGATGCGCTTGAAGGGGATCCCCTTGCGCTCCAGCATCAGCATCGCGCTCCGCGAGGGATGCGAACCGGGGATCACGTAGAGCTTTGCCTCCCCCATCGGGCTCATCCTATTCTGCGCGGATGCTCCTCGCGGTCGACGTGGGCAACACGCAGACGCACCTGGGCGCCTTCAACGGCCAGGAGCTGGTGCGCGATTGGCGCCTCACCACGGTTCCCAGCGCCACGGCCGACGAGCTGGCCGGGACGATCTCGTACCTGCTCACGCTCGAGGAGCTCGGCTTCGGCTCGCTGGACGGGGCGATCGTCTCCACCGTCGTCCCCCAGCTCGGCCCCGAGTACGAGCAGCTCAGCCGGCGCCACCTCGGCAAGCCCTGCCTGATCGTCGGCCCCAGCCTGAAGACCGGCATGCCAATCCTGGTGGACAACCCGCACGAGCTCGGCGCGGACCGGCTGGTCAACGCCGTCGCCGCCCACGCGAAGGTGAACGGCGCCTGCGTCGCCGTCGACTTCGGCACCTCGACCAACTTCGACGTCGTCTCGGGCGCGGGCGAGTACCTCGGCGGCGTGATCGGCCCCGGCGTCGAGATCTCGATGGAGGCGCTCACCTCGCGGACGGCGAAGCTGCCGCGCATCGACCTCTCCGCCCCCGAGGGCCCGATCGGCAAGCACACCCAGGCCGCGATCCAGGCGGGCTTCGCCTACGGCTTCGCGGGCCTGGTGGACGGCATCGACCGCCGCCTGGCCGAGGCGCTCGGGGAGCCGGTGACCTTCATCGCCACCGGCGGCCTCGCCCAGACCATCGCCCCGCACTGCGAGACGATCGACGAGGTCGATCCGCTCCTCACCCTGCGAGGCCTCAGGCTGATCTACGAGCGCAACACTTAGGTCATGCAGCCCGCGCTCACAGACCCGTTCCGGATCGGCGACGTCGAGATCGCCAACCGGGTCCTGCTCGCTCCCCTCGCCGGGATCGGCAACTGGTTCGTGCGTCTGCAGGCGCGCCGCCACGGCGCCGGCCTCGCGGTCTCCGAGATGGTCTCGAGCTTCGGCCTGCATTACGGCAACGAGCGCACGCTGCGGGAGCTGCTCCGGCTGCACCCGGACGAGCACCCCGTCTCCGTGCAGCTCTTCGGCCAGGACCCCGAGGTGATGCGCTCGGCGGCGGAGATCGTCGCCGGGGCGGGGGCGGACCTGATCGACATCAACATGGGCTGCCCGGTCAGGAAGGTCTGCAAGACCGGCGCCGGCGCGGCGTTGCTCTCCGATCCGGGGCTGGCCGTCCGGATCGCGACGGCCGCCAGGGAGGGCGGCGGACGGCCGGTGACGGTCAAGCTCCGCTCGGGGCTGCGGCCCGGCGGGCGCGAGGGATTCGACCTGGCGCTGCGCCTGGCCGAGGACGCCGGCGTGGCCGCGGTCGCCTTCCATCCGCGCCCCGCCGCCACCCAGCACAAGGGCCGGCCCGACTACTCCCTGGCGCACGAGCTGGTCGATCGCCTCGACGTGCCGGTGATCATCTCCGGCGGGCTGGACACTGCGAAGGCGGCGCGCGATGCCTACGAGGCCTCCGGCGCCGACGCCGTGAT
>DATGDO010000279.1:0-4916 GCA_035310805.1 Solirubrobacterales bacterium | reverse complement strand
GGTGGCCCCCGCCCGCCCCACCGACGACGAGCTGGTCGGCGGCCTCCGCGCGATCGCCACCCCGGGGCACGCCGACGAGCACCTCTGCTTCCTGCTGCCGATCGCCGATCGGACGGACGGCGGGACGTCGTACGTCTGCTTCACGGGTGATCTGATCCTCGGCGAGGGGTCCACGATCGTGGGACCCCGCGACATGGGCGGCTCGTTGCTCCACTACATGGAGTCCCTACGGCGACTGGAGGGACTCGACCTGAAGCTGCTCTACCCGGGCCACGGACCGGAGGTCCACGACCCGCGGGCGAAGATCGCCGAGTACGTCGAGCACCGGATGATGCGCGAGCGGAGGTTGGTTGCCGCGCTCGACCGAGGGGAGCGCTCCCGGGCGGCGCTTCTGGCCGAGGTCTGGGACGACGTCCCGGAGCCCCTCCGCGGGGCCGCCGCGATCGCGATGGAGGCCCACCTCGAGAAGCTCGATGACGAGGGGCGCCTCCCCGCCGACCTTCGCGACTGACCCGACTGACCGCCAGTGGCTCACCCCTGGTATGAAGGTCCGATGGGCATGGATCCACGCCGCCTCCTGCGTGGGGGCGTCAAAGGGATGGGAATCGGCACGGCGCTCGCCGGCGCGACCGCCGCCGGGCTCTGGTGGCGCCTCTTTCGCCGGCCACTACCCCGCACCCAGGGGGAGATCGCCGTCAGCGGCCTGGACGGCCGCGTGGAGATCGCCCGCGACCGCTGGGGGATGCCGACCGTGAGAGCCGAGACGCCCACCGACCTCTGGTTCGGGCAGGGTTTCTGCCACGGGCAGGACAGGCTCTGGCAGGTCGACATCCAGCGCCGGATCTGCTCCGGCCGGGTCTCCGAGATCGCCGGGCGCGCCGGCCTGCCGGTGGACCGGCTGATGCGGACGCTGGGCCTGCGCCGGATCGCCCTGCGCGAGGAGACCGAGCTCGACGGCGACCTACGCCCCCTGCTGGACGCATACTGCGCCGGGCTCAACCAGGCGGCCCGGATGGCCTCCGTGCCGCCGGCCGAGTTCCAGCTGCTGCGGCTGGAGTTCGAGCCCTGGCGACCCGCCGACATGCTCGCCGGAGGCAAGCTGCTCTCGTTCGGCCTCTCGACCAACTGGGAGCGGGAGCTGCTGCGGGCCGATCTGGTCCGGGAGCTCGGCGAGGAGCGCGCAGCGAAGATCGACCCCACCTATCCGAAGGGGAATCCGGTCGTGCTGCAGCCCGGCCACGGATTCGAGGGAGACGGCCTCGGGCTCGCCGAGCAGATCGGCCGCGTCCGGGACCAGATCGGCCTTGCCGCCGCGGCGAGCGGATCGAACAACTGGGCGGTGGCCGCGAGCCGCTCCATGACCGACGGCGCCCTGCTCGCCGGCGATCCGCATCTGCCCAGCGGGATGCCCGGTGTCTGGTACGAGATCGCCCTCGAAATCGGCGACCGGACCTGTCGCGGCGCCTCGATCCCGGGGCTCCCCGGGATCTCACTCGGTCAGAACAACGACGTCGCCTTCGCCTTCACCAACGTGATGGCGGACGTCGAGGACCTCTTCGTCGAGCGAGTCGAGGGCGAGACCTACGAGTTCAGGGGCGACCAGCGGCCCCTGGAGATCGTCGAGGAGCTGATCGTGATCCGGGGCCAGGTCCAGCCGGAGCGCCACGAGGTCCGCCTCACCCATCACGGCCCGATCGTCAACCAGGCTCTCGGCGCGGATGACCAGCAGCCTCTGGCCCTGCGGTGGGCGGCCCTCGACCTGCCCTCGATCGCCCCCGCGCACCTCGGCGTGCTGGAGCCGACGAGCGGGCCGGAGCTGGTCGAGATGCTTCGCTCGGTCACCATGCCGGTTTCGAACCTGGTCTGGGCCGACCGGCACGGGTCCATCGGCTACAAGATGATGGGCAGGGTCCCGAGGCGAAAGGGCGATTGCCCGGACCTGCCGAAGCCGGGTTGGACCGGCGAGTTCGAATGGGAGGGCTGGATCCCGTACGACGAGTTGCCGGAGCTGGTCGATCCGGAGGAGGGCTTCATCGTCACGGCGAACAACCGGGTCGTCGGCGACGACTACCCGCACCACATCACCAGCGACTGGCTCGACGGCTATCGGGCCGCCCGGATCGAGCAGCTCCTGAAGGAGACGGAGGAGCACGACCTCGAGAGCTTTCGCCGGATGCAGACGGACCTCTACTCGATCCCGGGTGACGAGGTCGTCCACCGGCTGGCCAGGCTCTCGCCGAACAGCCAGCGAGAGGTCCGGGCGATCGAACGCCTGAAGAGCTGGGATCGCACGCTCAACCCGCGGACTGTGGCCGGGACCATCTATCAGGCCTTCCTTCTGCGCCTGGCGCGAGAGTTCACCAGGGCGGCGATCGGTGACCGTGACCTCGCCGACCGCTACCTCGACCGGGCCGACAACGGCTTCATCGCCCACGTCACCTCGCCCTGGCGCTGGCAATCGCATCTCCTCGACCTCTGGGAGGAGGGCGACGAGGGGCTGATCGGCGGCTCCTGGGACGAGCTCGCGCTCGAGGCGCTCCGCGGCGCCCTCGACGACCTCGAGGAGCGCTTCGGCCCCGACCCCGGCGTGTGGCAGTGGGGCCATGTCCACCAGCTGCACTTCCCGCACGCGCTCGGCGCCGCCCACCCGCTGGCGGACTGGATCTTCAATCGCACGCTGCACCCGGGGGGCGCGCAGGAGACTGTCGCGCAGATCGCCTACGACCCGAACGATCCCTACCACGCGATCTGGGCCCCAAGCTGGCGGATGGTCGCCGACGCCTCGGCCCCCGAGCGCTCGCGGTGGCAAGCGTTCACCGGCCAGTCCGGACATGCCTGGAGCCGTCACTACGACGATCTCCAGCCGCGCTGGGAGATGGGCGCGATGCAGTCGATGGCCGGCGAGGCGCCTTTTGAGACCCTCGTGCTGACCCCGGCCGACGGCGCGGCGCCTCACTGATGCCCTCGCGCCGCGAGCAGATCAAGCTCAGCGACTCAGAGCAGCGCGACCTGATCCAGGCCGAGCGCATCGTGGTGGTCTCGTCCAACGGCCCGCGCGGCTGGCCGCACACGATGCCGCTCTGGTACGTCCCCCGCGATGGCGAGATCTGGATCTGGACCTTCGCCAAGTCCCAGAAGGTGAAGAACCTCGAGCGGGACCCGCGCGCGACTCTGCTGGTCGAGGCGGGGGCCGAATACGGCGAGCTGCGAGGCGTGCAGATCGAGGCCGAGGCGGAGCTGATCCGTGACATCGATCAGATCGTCGACTTCGCCAAGCTGCTCGTAATCCGCTACAGCGAGGGAATCGAGTCGGTGGAGGGCGACGCGGCCGCCGGCCTTCAGGCGCAGGCCCCAAAGCGGGTCGCGATCCGCTTTCACCCGAGGCGGGTGGCGAGCTGGGATCACCGCAAGCTCGGGGGTGTCTATTAGTCAATTCTGGGTGGAATCTTTCAACTTCAGCAACCTGCGAAAACGAATTCGCGAAAGGTGGGAGAATCAGGCCCGCTCGTGAAGAGGACCTCACTCAAGGGCGTGCGAAGGATCGCAGTGGCGCTCGGGACGCTCGGGGCGCTGCTCCTGACCGCCGCCGGCGCGCAGGCCGCCGTCCTCACCAGCTCCGGCGGCGTCATCACCTACGTCGCCGGTCAGGGGGAGAAGAACGACGTCCTGGTCGGAACCGATTTTCTGCTCGGCGGGACCGTTCCGGTCTACACCTTCAAGGACCTCGATGCCAACCCGATCAGCATCGGGGGCGGCCCCTGCGAGTTGATCAACGGAGTCGGCAACTGCATGCAGACGGGCATCAGCAGCTTCATAGTCGACGTCCGGGATAACGACGACACGGCGCAGGTCGCGACCGTGGGCCAGTCGGGAGCCGCTCCCCCTGGCATCGGCGCCCTGATGATCGGCGGCCGAGGCGTCGACGTGCTGATGGGCGGCCTTGGCGGAGACATCCTGAAGGGCAACGACGGGCGCGATTCACTGCGGGGCCGACAGGGCGCGGACACCTACAAGGGCGGTCGCGGCCGCGACAACCTGCAGACGCTGGACGGGATCAGGGACACCTTCATCTCCTGCGGCGATGGTCGCGGTGACGTGCTCCGCAAGGACAGGATCGATCCCCCGGGCCATCACTGCGAGTTCAGCAACCACGGGAACCCCTCAAAGCCCCATTAGGCGGTGAAGGAGGCTCGCGGGTAGCCTCTCCCGCGCATGGAAGACCTAAAGGGGCTGATCCTCTCGGGAGGTGCGGGAACCCGCCTGCGCCCGATCACCCATACCTCCGCGAAGCAGCTCGTGCCGGTGGCGAACAAGCCCGTGCTCTTCTACGGGATCGAGGCGCTGGTCGAGGCGGGGATCAAGGACATCGGCGTGATCATCGCCCCCGAGACCGGTGAGGAGATCAAGCAGGCGGCTGGCGACGGGTCGGCGTTCGGAGCCTCGATCACCTACATCGAGCAGGAGGCGCCACTCGGGCTCGCGCACGCCCTGCTCACGGCCGAGGACTACCTTGGCCAGAGCTCCTTCGTCATGTACCTGGGGGACAACCTGCTGCGGAATGGGATCGTCGAGCTGGTGGAGGCCTTCCGCCGCGACGAGCCCGACGCCCTGATCCTTCTCACCCACGTCGACGATCCGTCCTCCTACGGCGTCGCGGAGCTCGACGGCGACCGCGTCGTGCGGCTCGTGGAGAAGCCGAAGGACCCCCCCAGCGACCTCGCCCTGGTCGGCGTCTACATGTTCGGTCCCCTGATCTTCGAGGCGGCCCACGCGATCAGGCCATCTGCCCGCGGGGAGCTGGAGATCACCGACGCGATCGACAGCCTGATCGAGGCCGACCGCCGTGTCGTGCCGCACATCGTCAAGGGCTGGTGGAAGGACACCGGAAAGCTCGAGGACATGCTCGAGGCGAACCG
>DATGDO010000278.1:0-7209 GCA_035310805.1 Solirubrobacterales bacterium | reverse complement strand
GTGGCGTCCAGATGGACGACCTCGTTGGTGACGACGCCGTCCTTGACCACCTGATAGGGCGTCGTGACGAAGCCGTGCTCGGAGACCTCCGCATAGGAGGAGAGGGAGCCGATCAGGCCGATGTTCGGTCCCTCCGGCGTCTCGATCGGGCACATGCGCCCGTAATGGGTGGCGTGCACGTCGCGCACCTCGATCGGGGCGCGCTCGCGGGTGAGGCCGCCGGCCCCCAGGGCCGATAGCCGGCGCCTGTGAGTGAGGCCAGCCAGGGAGTTGGTCTGGTCCATGAACTGTGAGAGCTGCGAGGAGCCGAAGAACTCCTTCAGGGCCGCCACCACGGGGCGGATGTTGATGATCGTCTGCGGCGTGATCGCGTCGGCGTCCTCGGTGGTGAGGCGCTCACGGACGACGCGCTCCATCCGGTAGAGACCGATCCGGAAGGCCTCCTGGATCAGCTCGCCGACCGTGCGGAGACGGCGGTTGCCGAAGTGCTCGTACTCGTCGAGGTGGTCGTGGATCGGCTCGCGCGGATAGGTGATCGCCTCCGCGGCGTAGTCCTTGATCGGGTTCTCCTCGTCGATCTCCTCGGGGACCCCGAGAAGCTTCGGGATCGAGACGAGCTCCCTGACCAGGGCGATGATGTCGTCGTGGGTGAGGACCCGGGTGTCGAGGTCGATGTCGAGGTCCAGCCGGGCATTCAGCTTGTAGCGGCCGACCCGGGTGAGGTCGTAGCGCTTGGGATCGAAGAAGAGCTGCTCGAGCAGGGCCTTGGCGGCGTCGACGGAGGGCGGCTCGCCGGGGCGCTGCTTCTTGAACAGCTCGATCAGCGCGCCCTCCTCGTCCTTGGTCGCGTCGGTGTCCGCCGCGATCGTGTGACGGATGTAGACCGAGTTGTCGAACATCTCGAGGAGCTTCTCGTCCTCGACGTAGCCCATCGCGCGCAGCAGCACGGTGACCGGCAGCTTCCGCTTCCGGTCGATGCGGACGTAGACCCGGCCCTTCTTGTCGATCTCGAGCTCCAGCCAGGAGCCCCGGGCGGGCATCAGGTTGGCGATGAAGACCTGCTTCTCGCGGTCCTTGGGCTCCATCACGTAGGCGCCCGGCGACCGCACCAGCTGCGTGACGACGACGCGCTCGGTGCCGTTGATGATGAAGGTGCCCCGATCCGTCATCCAGGGGAAATCGCCCATGAAGACGGTCTGCTCGCGGATCTCGCCGGTCTCCCGGTTCTGGAACGCGACCTTGACGTTGAGCGGACGCGAGTAGGTCATGTCCTTCTCGCGGCACTCATCCACCGTGTTGGGCGGATCGTCGAACTCGAACTCCCCGAAGACGATCGCCAGGTTCCCCGTGTAGTCCTCGGTCGGGGAGATGTCGTCGATCGTCGCTCGCAGCAGACCATCCTTCGCGTCGACCAGCTCCGCGAAGGACTTCCGCTGGATATCGATCAGGTGTGGGAGGTCGGGTGGGTTCTTGAGGCGGGAGAAGCTCCTACGGGTTACGGGGGCAGCGTTGGTTCCGGCCAACTGGGCGACTCCTCAAAGTATTCGAAGGGTTGTGAGACCGCGCAAGAATCGGGCAGCAGGGCTCACCGGCGCGCGAACCGTGCATAGTAACGCACGGCAATCCTTTGGTCAAGGGTTGCTAACACGCCCCGGCTGGGGCACGCGCGGATCTTACTCGGATCTCTGAACGCTTGGGACGATTCGGCTTCGCCGACAACGGCCAGCACATTCGGCGGCCACAAACTGCGCCGCCGAACCTCCGCGGCCGGATCTACTTGATCTCGGCGGTGCCCCCGGCCTCCTCGATCTCCTTGAGCAGGCTCTCGGCCTCGTCGCGCTCGATCGCCTCCTTGACGGGCTTGGGGGCCTCGTCGACCAGGGCCTTGGCCTCCTTCAGGCCGAGCCCGGTGGCCGCGCGAACGACCTTGATCACGCCGATCTTCTTCTCTCCGGCCCCGGTCAGGACGAGGTCGACCGTCCCCGCCTCCTCCTCGCCCGCACCGTCAGCGGCCGGCCCGGCGGCGGCGGGCGCGGCTGCGGCGACCGCGGTCGCGGAGACGCCGAACTCCTCCTCGAGCGCCTTGATGCGCTCGGAGAGCTCGAGCACGGAGATGCCCTTGAGCTCCTCGATCCATTCTTCGGTGGTCACCTTGGTGGCCATCACTCGCTGTCCTCCTTGTTCTCGGAATCCTCTGAAGTCTCCGTCGCGGGCTCCTCGCCGATGTCCTGGTCGCCCTCCCCGACCTCGGCCGGCTCGCCCTGGCCCGCGTCCTCGCCCTCGGGCGCCTCCTCCTCGGAGGTCTCCTCGGGCGACTCGCTGGGCTCGGGGTCGGGCGGGGAGCCGGCTTCCTCACCCGCATCAGAGGCCGCCTCCTCGCCGCCTCCGCCCCCCTCAGCAGAATCCACTTCGGCGTCGGCGGCCGCGGGGGCGGCATCCTCCTTCGGCGTCGGCGCTTCCGCCGGTGGTTCCCCGGACACCAGGCCCTGCTCGGCGATCTGGCCGAGCTGCAGGGCCAGGCCCTGGATCATCGAGCCGAGGCCGCGGACCAGGCCGGTCAGCGGGCTGGCGACGACGCCGGCGAGCTGGGCGTTGAGCGCCTCGCGCCCGGGCAGGAGGGCGATCGCGCTGAAGGCGTCGGGGTCGAGCTCCTCCCCGTCCATCAGGCCGCCCTTGTAGTCGAGCAGGTGCCATTGGGAGCCGAGCCGCCTCAGCGTCTTGGCGGCCAGCGCCGCGTCGCCCTTCACCAGGGCGAGGGCGGTGGGGCCGCTCAGGTGATCCTTGATGCCATCGGTGCCGGCGGCGTCCGCGGCTCGCAGCGTCAGCCGGTTCTTGACGACCCGGAAGCGGGCGTCGGCATCGCGCAGCCCGGCCCGGAGCTCGGCCGCCTGCGGCACGCTGATCCCGCGGTAGTCGACCGCGAAGATCGCCGACGCGCCCTTGAGCTCCTCGGCGAGCTCCGCCACCACTGCTGTCTTCTGCTCTCTGTCCATTTCGTCTGGGTCTTGCCGCCCCGCGCCAAACAAAAGACCCGCACGCAGGCGGGCCAGAGCGGGCGGTCCTTCGACCGGGTGACTCTCGCTCACCTGCGCCGGACTTCTGGACGTCGGTCCCGCCGGCGGTCTCGGGCGGCAGTTGTGCCGGTCAGTCTAGGCGGTGGCGGGCTCCTCCGCCTCCTCGCCGGCCGCGTCCTCGGCTGCGCCCGCTGAGGCGTCCGGGCTCTCCGGCCCGCCGGCCTCTCCGCCATCCTCGGATCCCGCGCCGGCGCCGAGCATGATCTCGCCGCGGCGGGTCCGGGCCGGGTCGACGCGGACGCCCGGGCCCATCGTCGTAGCGACGGTGATGGAGAGGATGTAGCGGCCCTTGGCCGCTGCCGGCTTGGCGCGGATGATCTCCTCGATCACCGCGGCGTAGTTCTCCAGCAGGTCCGTCTCGGCGAAGCTCGTCTTCCCGATCGCCAGGTGGACGATCGCCTGGCGATCGGTCCGGTACTCCACCTTGCCCGCCTTGGCCTCTTCGACTGCCCTGGCGATCTCCTCGGTGACCGTGCCGACCTTGGGGTTCGGCATCTTGCCCTGCGGTCCGAGGACGCGCCCGAGCTTGCCGACCTTGGGCATCTGCGAGGGGTGCGCGATCGCCACGTCGAAGTCGGTCCAGCCGCCCTCGACCCGCTCGGCGAGGTCGTCGGAGCCGACGAAGTCGGCGCCGGCCTCGGTCGCCTGGCGGGCCTGATCGCCCTCGGCGAAGACGGCGATCGTGACGTTCTTGCCGAGGCCCTTCGGCAGGGCCAGGGTCCCGCGAAGCTGCTCCTCCGCGTGGCGGACGTTGACGCCGAGGCGGACGTGCAGCTCGACGGTCTCGTCGAAGCTGGCGGCGGCGGTCTCCTTGAGCAGCCGGATCGCCTCCGCCGGCGGATAGGCCGTGGTGCGATCGACCTTCTCGTAGGCCTCCCGGTAGCGCTTGCCGCGAGCCATCAGTACCCCTTCCTTCGCATCTCGGCGCGCATGCTCAGATCCCCTCCACGGTCACGCCCATCGACCGGGCGGTGCCCGCGATGATCTTGGTGGCCGCGTCGATGTCGTGGGCGTTCAGATCCGGCATCTTGCGCTCGGCGATCTGACGCGCCTGGTCCAGGGTGATCGAGCCGACCTTGACGCTGTGGGGCTCACCCGATCCCTTCTCGAGCCCGGCGGCCTCCTTGATCAGGACGGCCGCGGGGGGGGTCTTGGTGATGAAGTCGAAGGAGCGGTCCTCGTAGACCGTGATCTCGACGGGAATGATGGTGCCGGTGTCCTGCTGGGTCTGCGCGTTGAAGGCCTTGCAGAACTCCATGATGTTGACCCCGTGCTGGCCCAGCGCGGGGCCGACCGGGGGCGCGGGGTTCGCGGCGCCGGCCGGGATCTGCAGCTTGATCTGGGTGAGGACCTTCCTTGCCATCGCTCCGGGAACCTAGATCTTCTTGACCTGGTCGTAGTTGACCTCGACCGGCGTCTCGCGCCCGAAGATCGAGACCAGCACCTTGAGCTTCGCGGCGTCGTCGTTGATCTCGGCGATCTCGCCGGAGAAGTCGGCCAGCGGGCCCGAGATCACCTTGACCGACTCGCCGATCGAGAACTGGGCGCGGGTCCGCGGGCGCTCGGCGGTCTCGCGATGGAGCAGGCGGTCGACCTCGACCTTGGAGAGCGGGATCGGCTTGTTGCGCGAGCCGACGAAGCCGGTCACGCCGGGGGTGTTCTTGACGAGCCCCCAGGCGTCGTCGGTCATCTCCATGTTGACGAGGACGTAGCCGGGCATGGTGCGCTTCTCGGACTGCACCTTCTGGCCGTCCTTCATCTCCGAGATCTGCTCGGTCGGGACGACGACCTGGCGCACGTTGCGCTCCTGGCCCATCGTGTGGACACGGTGCTCGAGGTTCTGCTTGACCTTGTTCTCGTGCCCGGAGTAGGTGTTGATCACATACCAGCGAAACATCGTCGTCTCCTTGGGTCCGCCTAGAGAAGCCGCTGGACGAACCAGTTGAATGCGGCGTCGAGGGCGCCGAGGTAGGCGGCCATGATCGCCACGAAGATGAAGGTCACGGCCGAGGCCTGGACCAGTGTGTCGCGGTCCGGCCACTGCACGCGCTTGAGCTCGGCCCAGCATGAGAGCAGGAATCCGAGGACTGGCCCGCGGCGCTTCTGGGCCTTCTCCGCCTGGCCCTTCTGAAGCTCCTTGGCGCGAGCCTTCCGCCGCTCCTCCTTCTCGCGCTGGCGGCGCTCCCGGCGGCTCTCGCGCGGCTCGGCCGGAGCCTCGGCCGCGCGACCGACGTCGGCGCGGGAGGGGGCCGGCGCCTCCGGCGTCGGCGGCTCGGGTCGAACCGGGGCGGGAAGCACCCCCGGGACGGGAGAGCCATCGCCCCCGCTCTCCGCGGGCGCCTCGACGGTCTCGCCGTAGTCCTCGGTGTGCGCGCCGGTGCGCAGCACGGCCTCTGCCTCGGCGACCTCGCCGGAGACTCCGCGCTGGGTGTCCTCCTGGGCGCGCTCCTCCTCCTCGCGCTCGGCCTGGTCGCGCTCGAGCGCGCCGCCGCCGCGCCGCTCGCGCTCCTGCTGGCGGCGGCGGCGCTCCGCCTTTCGCTGTGCCCTGGTCTTCGCCATGCCTAGCGGGTCTCCCTATATATAGGGGTCATCAGCGCGTCTCCTTGTGTGGGGTGTGCCGCCCGCACCAACGACAGAACTTCCGGATCTCGATCCGGTCCGGCGTGTTGCGCCGGGACTTGTTCGTCTCGTAGTTGCGGCGCTTGCACTCCTCACAGGCGAGCGTCACGCCGATTCGAACATCAGAGGCCATCTCTCTCTACTTCGCTTCTCGCTGAGCTTCGCTTCGCCACGTACGGCGGCCACAAACACCGCCGCCGAGCTACGGCCGGACAGAAAAAAACCCCCGGCCCCAGGCACGAGGTGAGCCCAAGAATAGCGAGCGATGGATCGCTCCGCCGCCTATGCGACTGTCCGGAGAAAGCGACTACAACCCGAGCGTCTTCGCGATGATGCCGCGCTGGATCTCGGAGGTGCCGCCGTAGATCGTGGAGACGAGGGTGGCGCGGACGAGGCGCTCCATGTCGTACTCGGATGAGTAGCCGTAGCCGCCCATCATCTGCATGCCCTCGAGGGCGACGCGCTGGGCGGTCTCGGTGACGAAGAGCTTCACCATCGAGGCCTCCCTGGGGAGCATGCGGTCGGGGTCCTCATCGTTGAGAGCCGCGACCCACCAGGTCATCAGGCGAGCGGCCTCGAGCTCGGTGGCGAGGTCGGCGAAGCGGTGCTGGAGGGCCTGGAAGGAGCCGATCGGGCGGCCGAACTGCCTGCGCTCCTTGGCGTAGGCGAGGGCGTCGTCGAAGGCGCGCTGGCCGATCACGAGCATGGTCGCGGCGAGGATCAGGCGCTCGGTGTTGAGGCCAGCCATCAGCTGCATCCAGCCGCGGTCGAGCTCGCCGAGGAGCTGCTCTGCGGGCACCTCGCAATCGTTGAAGTAGAGGGTGTTGGTCTCGCGGCCCCCCATCGTCTCGATCGGCTTCATCTCCATGCCCTCGGTGCCGGCCGGGACGAAGATCATCGAGAGCCCCTCGTGCTTGTTCTCGCCCTTGGTCGTCCGGCAGACGACCAGGACGTGGTCGGAGATGTGGGCGTTCGAGATGAACACCTTCTGGCCGTTGATCACGAAGCCGCCGTTGGAGCGGACGGCCTCGGTGGCGAGCGAGCCGACGTCGGAGCCGGCCTCGGGCTCGGTCATCGCGATCGCCTCGACGGAGCCCTTGGAGATCCCGCCAAGGACCCTCTTCTTCTGCTCCTCGGTGCCGAAGCGCCTGGTGGCGCCGGCGACGATCAGGGTGGTCGCGTAGCCGCCGATCGGCGCCATCCCGCGGGAGGTCTCCTCCATGAAGAGGCAGGCGTCGAGCATGGTGCCGCCTGAGCCGCCGTACTGCTCGGGGATGGTCAGCCCGAGCCAGCCGAGCTCTGCCATCTGCTTGTAGAGCTCCGCGTTGTGGAGCTCAGTGTGGTGCTTGGTGAGCCGCTCGCGCTTCTCCTGGCTGCCGCACTCGCGCCGGCAGAAGTCGCGGATCGCGGCGACGAAGTCGCGCTGCTCGTCGGTCAGCTTGAAGTCCACGCGCGGGCAGCCTAACGAAGCTGGCTGGCTGGCCAGCGCTTGCGGGAACCGCCCGTCGCCGGTCCG
>DATGDO010000277.1:0-6379 GCA_035310805.1 Solirubrobacterales bacterium | reverse complement strand
GAGGGACCCCCCCGCTCCATCGAGCTGCTCGAGGTCGATCTCAGGGAGTTGATCGGGACGGTGCAGAACCCCTTTCTGCGCAAGCTGCTGGACCGTTTCTTCGGGGCGGAGACCGAGTCGTGGGCGCGCTTCCGCGAGGCGCCCGCCGCCAAGCACTACCACCAGGCCTACGCGGGAGGGCTGCTCGAGCACACCCTGTCCGTCGCCCAGGCCGTCAGCGCCGCGGCCAACTTCTTCCCGGGCATCGACCGCGAGATCGCGGTCACGGGGGCGATGCTCCACGACGTCGGCAAGACCGAGGCCTACAACGACGAGCCCCTGGCGATCGAGCTGACCGACGCGGGGCGCCTCGAGGGCGAGATCCCTCGCGGCTACTACAAGGTGCGCCGTGAGATCGAGCGGATCGAGGGCTTCGATCCGCACCTGGCTCAGGCGATCGTCCACATCATCCTCAGCCACCACGGCTCGCTGGAGCACGGATCGCCGGTGGTCCCCTGCACCCGCGAGGCGACCCTCGTTCACGCGATCGACAACCTCGGCGGCAAGCTCGGCAGCTTCGACCGCCTGGAGCGCGAGCTCGCCGACGGCGAGAGCTGGTCCCGCTTCGACCGGGGCATCGACGGCTCGGCCTTCTTCGGGTCCCGCGCAGCCTAAGCCGTCAGTCCCATCCCGGCCGGGGCCTGCACCGTATTACGCAGGTCAACCGAAGCGAAAGGGACGACTCGATGCTGAGCAGAACAGGCAAGTCGCTCGTGGCGCTCGTCGCCGCGCTGGCCCTCGCGGTCGGCGGGGCCGGAATGGCGTTCGCGGGACACCACCACCATCATCACCACCACGGCATCCCCCAGCACAACGGCGGGGACCACGATTCGGACAACAACGGCGGACCCAGCGACGGCGACGGCAACATCTAGTCCTCGCCTGCGGTCTCTCGTCGCCGCGCTCGCGCTGACGAGCGCGGCGGCACTCGCCGCGTGCGGCTCCTCCGGGACGGCCGGGCCAACCGCGCCGATCGACCCGGCCGCGTTCGCCTGGCTGCGTCCGCAGCCGGTCCCGCCCGGCTGGAGCACCCGCCGGCTGCCTTCGGGGGATGCCTCACTCGCGTATCCACCGGGCTGGCGCCTGACGAAGACGGATCCGGGCACGGTGACCGCCTCGAGGACGGAAGGGGGTCGGATCGTCGGATACCTGAACATGACGCCGCGTTCGGGCGAGGAGACGCTCCTCAACTGGGCGAGCTTCAGGCCCGCCCACAACCGCGAGGAGGGTGACCGGGACCTCGTCCCGCTGGCCTCCGCCACCGGGCTGCGCTTTCGCAACGGGCTCGGCTCCTGCGTGCAGGACCGCTACACGACCGAATCCGACAGCCGCTACCTGGAGATCGCTTGCATCGTGCGCGGCCCCTCGGCGACCACCGTGATCGTGGGTGCCACCCCGCCGGCGCTCTGGAGCCGATTCTCGCCGGCCCTCGAGCGAGCCGTCTCGAGCTTCGACGCACGCGGCTAGCGCGGCCGGGCCGCCGGAGCGGCCGCGCAAATTGCGGAAATGGATTCGAACGCTTGACACGCGCCCGCAGGGCGGGCGAATCCCGCGTCTATCCTGCGTCCGCATGGCCAAGGACACCGAGAAGCTGATCCGCCAGCTCTCGCTGATCTCCTACCTGATGGCCCAGGGCAGGCCGACCTCGGCGCTCGAGATCAAGCGCGAGGTGGAGGGATACAGCGACATGAACGACGACGCCTTCGCGCGCCGTTTCTACGCCGACCGCGCGGAGCTGGAGAGCCTCGGCATCACCCTCCAGGTCGAGAAGCCGGGCGAGAGCCTGCAGGGCTACGAATCGGAGCTCTACTCGCTGCCGCCCGAGAACTACTACCTGCCGGAGATCCGCTTCGGGGACGATGAGCTGGCGGCTCTGCAGACCGCCCTCCAGCTGCTCGACGGCGAGTTCGCCTACGCGGAGCCGCTGCGGCTGGCGCTGCAGCAGGTCTCCTGGGGCCGGCCGAGCCCGCTCACCGCTCCGGAGCAGTCCTCCGTCGAAGTGCGGATGACCGCGAAGGCGGACGGTGCGGAGGTCTCGCAGCGCCTTTCGAAGATCGAGACCGCGATCTCCCGGCGCAAGACGATCGAGTTCACCTACTACACGATCGAGCGCAACTCGGAGGAGAAGCGACGGGTGGACCCCTACCACCTCGTGTACCGGGGCGGGCAGTTCTATCTGATCGGCCACTCCCACGAGCGCGACGCGGTCCGCGTCTTCCGCCTCTCCCGGATCCGCGGCAAGGTCTCCTACGCCTCCAAGGCCGAGCACGACTTCGCCCCGCCTGAGGACTTCGACCGCCGCGACTACGCCCGACGCGCCGAGTGGCAGCTCGGCGAGATCAAGGGCAAGGCCAAGATCTTCCTGCGCGAGCGCATCGCCTGGCTGGTCGAGCGCGACTTCGGGGCCTACGGCGAGTTCCGCAACCCCGGACGTGGCGACGGCTCACAGGGCAAGGGCCGGATCTTCGAGACCGAGTACGCCTCGAGCCTCCAGATGGTGGCCTGGGTGCTGCACTGGCGCCAGAACGCGACCGTCCTCGATCCGCCGGAGCTCGCCGAGGAGGTCGCCGAGCGCCTCGAGCAGCTCTCGGAGCGCCACAGCGCCGACTTCGAGCCCGCGGAGTCCGTGCGGACCGTGCCGCCCGCCCCACGGTCGTCGCGCTCCAACGGCCGCGCGGAGTCATCCATTCGACCCGAGCGCTTCGCCCGCCTGGTGACCCTCGCCGGGATGCTGATCGAATCCGCGAAGGGCGAGGCCCGGCTCCCGGTCTCCGACGTCAAGGACCGGCTGCACGTCACCGAGGAGGAGCTGCGCGGCGACATCGACCTGCTCAACGTCGTCAACTTCGGCGGCGGGACCTATGTGCTCTATGCGGAGCTGCAGGGCGACGAGATCGAGGTCGACGCGGAGCCCTACGGCGAAAACTTCGCCAGGCCGGCGCGGCTGCTGCCGCTCGAGGCCAAGGCACTGGTAGCCGCCATCGACCTGCTCGGAGATCACCTTCCGCAGAGCGGGCTGGCGGGCGCCCGCAAGAAGATCGTCGTCGCGCTCGGACACGACCCCTCCGAGGAGGGACTCGAGATCGCCGCCTCGGGCGGCGACGACTCCGACGTCGCCCGCAAGGTGAACAAGGCGATCGAGGGGCAGCGAGTGCTCTCGATCCATTACTACAAGGAGAACGAGGACGAGTTCACGAAGCGCGAGATCGAGCCCTACCGGCTCGCCAACGGCCCAGAGGGCTGGTACGTCGCCTCGTATGACCGCCGTCGCGAGGACGTCCGCCACTTCCGCCTCGACCGGATCAAGGAGGCCGAGATCTCGAAGGAGGGCTTCGAGCCGCGCCCCGAGGTCGAGGAGATCGCCGCGATCGAGGGAGGCTGGCTCTCGGGCGAGCACGTCCCCGCGGCCGACGTCGCGCGCGTCTGGGTCTCGCCGGAGCGGGCCCGGTGGGCGCGGGAGGAGCACCCCGTGATCGAGGAGCTCGCCGACGGCGCCGTCGTGATCGAGGTCCCCTACGGCAGCACGGACTGGCTGCTGCGCGAGATCCTCAAGGGCGCCGGCGAGCTCGTCGTCCTCGAGCCTGACACCGCCCGCGAGGCGATCGCGCACGAACTCCGTGTCGATGCGGGCGCCACCACGATCAAGGCAGCCTAGGCGGCGTAAGGAGACCCGGCGGCGGGAAGGAGGGTCGGCGGATGTGCTTCGACTTCGACTCCGGGCCCCCTGATCTGCCGCGCAACCTGACCGGCCCGCCGATCGCGGGCGGGGCGGCGGCCGACATCCTCGAGCTCACCTCTGCGGACGGCACGAACTTCTCGGCGGCGATCGCCCCCGCTCCTCAAGAGGGGCTTACCGGGGTGGTGATCCTGCCGGACGTCCGCGGGCTATTTCCCTTCTACATCGAGCTGGCCGAGCGCTTCGCGCAAGCCGGGCATGACGCGATCGCCATCGACTACTACGGCCGGACCGCGGGACTCGGGCCCCGTGACGAGCAGTTCGACTACATGCCGCATCGCGAGCGGGTGAAGCTCGAGCAGGCGAGCCAGGACATCCAGGCCGCCATCGGGGAGCTCCGCAATCGGACGGGCGCCGCCGAGATCGCCACCGTGGGCTTCTGCTTCGGGGGGAGCCTCGCCTTCGTCAGCGCTGCAAACCCCGACCTCGGACTGGCCCGGGTCGTCGGGCTCTACGGGGTCCTCGACACCTCCCGCTTCGATGGACGCGGGCCGCTCGCCCAGGCCCGTGACACCCGCGTCCCCGTGCTCGGCCTGTTCGGAGGCGCAGACCAGGCGATCCCGGCGGAGCAGGTCCAGGCCTTCGACTCGGCCCTCGACGACGCCGGTGTGGAGCACGAGATCCACGTCTATCCGGGCGCGCCGCACTCCTTCTTCGACAAGAAGCAGGACGAGTTCGCCCGGGAGTCCGAGGACTGCTGGCGGCGCATCCTCGGCTTCCTCGCGGAGATCCGCGAGCCGGTCGCCTAGCTCTGTGGCGGGGCGCCCGCGGCGTACCGGTGGTGGATCGCCAGCGCGTTGCCGTCCGGGTCGCGGAAGATCGCCTGCTTGCAGACGCCGCTGTCGATCACATCGCTGACGAACTCGACGCCGCGCGACTCGAGCTCCGCCTTCGCGGCGTCGAAGTCGTCGACGTGGAACTCGAGCGGCGTGCGGTTGGGATCGAAGTCGATCCCGAACGCGTCGACCTGCAGCAGGGCGATCGTCACCGTCCCGGTCTCGAACTCGCCGGCGGGCATGTCACCCCATTGCTTCCCGAACGGCAGGCCGAGGGTCTCGCCATAGAACTTCCTCGCGGCCTCCCAGTCCCTGGTCGGGAACGCGATGAAGTCGACGCCGTTGAGCAGCTGCGTGTCGGTGGTCATGGGCGCACCCTCTCATATTCCGCGCGGATAGCCGGCGTGGGGGGCGGGTGCCGGCGCCGCCAGCACCCGACCCGTCCGCGGCTCCTTGAAGATGTCCTCGGTGCCGGTCCAGTCCGCGACGTTCATGAACAGCGTTCGGCCGTCGTCGCCCCCGAGCATGCAGGCGAAGCAGAAGCGGTCGAGCTCGATCCTCTCGAGCACCTCGCCTCCCTCGCGGACGCGGACGCAGGACTGGAACTTGGGACTCCAGACAGCGCCATCGGCGTCCATGCAGATGCCGTCCCCGCCCTCGCCCAGGTCGGCCCAGATCCGTCGGTTCGAGAGGTCGCCGTCGTCGGCGATCTCGAAGGCCGTGAGCCGCCCCTGGTAGGACTCGGCGACGATCAGGGTCGAGTTGTCCGGCGTCACCACCATCCCGTTCGGGAAGGCGATCCCGTCAGCGACCTGCCGCGCCGAGCCATCCGGCGTGACCAGGGCGATGATCCCCGGCCTCGGGTCCTCGCCGCCCATCAGGTCGAACTCCACGTTGTTCACGTAGGTATTGCCGCGGCCGTCAACGACGATCTCGTTCCAGCCGTAGTCCGAGAGCTCGCTGAGGTCGGCGTGGGTCACCAGCAACCCGTCGGGCTCCATCCGAAGCAGCTGCCGGCCGCTGGTCACCAGCATGGGCCCGTCCGGCAGCCAGTCGATCGAGAAGGGCAGCGACCGGACCTTGGCCATCACCTCGCTCCTGCCCTCCGCATCGAGGGCGATCACCTCCTGCGCGACCCAGTCCGAGAACCAGAGCCGGCCGTCGTGCCAGCGAGGGGATTCTCCGAGCCCGATGCCCTCCATCAGGACAGCGGGCTCGGAGCCCTTGCGCGAGCCCGTCACGACTCCCCGTTCGCCGCTCGCGAGTAGCGCAGCGAGCCGGGAGTATCGAGCAGCTCTCCGGTCTCGAGCAGCGACTTCAGGCCGGAGAGGATCATCGGCCAGCCGCCGTAGAGCTCCGGGTTGGCGTCGATCGGAAGCTGGTCGTGGATCACGGTCAGTTGGCACGAGCTCCCGACCTTCCTGATCTCCCAGCTGACCCGCGAGGCGGGCACGGCCTTGACCTCGTCGCTCCAGAGGGCGTTGAACGTCTGCACGAGCCGGTTGGGCGGGTCGACCTCCACGTTCTCGCCCTCGGCGATTTCGACCGCGCCCGGCACGCCGGACTTGTACTCGGACCCGGCTGTCCACTCCGAGTGGGTGGCGACCCCGAAGCTGTACTTCGCGCGCATCTCGGGATCGGTGATCGCCTCCCAGAGCCGCTCCGGCGTGGTCTTGATGTAGATCTCGAACACCGCCATGCCTCCGCTGCCGTTCGGGTCGGGCGTCAGTGCGATGCGATGCGGCACCTCGAATTCCTCAGCCATTGGCTTCCTCCTCGAGCTCACTCTTCAGGGCCGTGAGCCCCGCGGCCCACGGCTCCGCGTACT
>DATGDO010000276.1:0-2675 GCA_035310805.1 Solirubrobacterales bacterium | reverse complement strand
GATGGGCCGATCCGGGGCCTTGCAGGCAGGGAAGCTGCAAGCCGAATTGCATCGGCCCCGAACGGTGGTTGACATCCGCGGATCCGCCAGTAGGCTGCTCCGCCAGCGAGGGTGAACCTCAGGTCGAGCCTGATGGAGAGCACCCGGACTAGGCGCCTCAGGGGAGGTACTGGGCGCCACAGAGAACCCCGTCAGAGGAGGTCGCTGTGGCTGTACCTACCCCGAGCACAGAAGAGCACGCGGTCGTCCCCGGCCGAGCCGTTCCCGAGGGCGCCCGCCACACCGGACCCGGGCCGGACGACGAGTTCCTCGTCGCGCTGGCCAAGAACGGCCGGACCGACGCCTACGACCAGCTGGTGCGCCGCTACCGGCGCTTCGTGCGCGTCAAGTCCTCGTCCTACTTCCTGCTCGGCGGCGACGCCGACGACCTGATGCAGGAGGGGATGCTGGGCCTGTTCAAGGCGATCCGCGACTACCGCCCCGAGCGCGAGTCGGGCTTCCGGGGCTTCGCCGAGCTCTGCATCACGCGCCAGATCATCACCGCGGTGAAGACCGCGACCCGCAACAAGCACACCCCGCTCAACCAGTACGTCTCGTTCAGCCAGACCCCGGCGGCGGCCGGCCCCGACTCGGAGACGACGCTCGAGGAGGTCCTCCCGGGCCCATCGGTCCGCGACCCCGCGAACCAGGTGATCGCCGGCGAGGAGCTCGAGAGCCTGGTCGCGTGCCTGACCAGCGTCCTCTCGGAGCTGGAGAGCCGGGTGCTCGCCCTCTACCTCGACGGTCACTCCTACGAGGTGATCGGCGAGCGGCTCGACTGCGACACGAAGACGGTCGACAACGCCCTGCAGCGCGTCAAGCGCAAGGTCGGCATTCACCTCGACTCACGGGCGGTGAGGATCTAGGGGCACGCACTTCGCGCCCAACGGCACGGCAGCCACGCGGCCGCCTCGGGCAACCGGGGCGGCCGCCCTACTTCCGGCCTATGAGTCGGGAGCCGCCCGTCGTGGCGACCGTCTTTGCCAGCTCCCGCGGCTCGACCTTGGCGAGCAGCGACTGCAGCTCCCGGCGCTCGCGGTCGGTGAGCTTCGAGGGTCGGCCCTTCGAGGAGCGGACGATCTCGACCATCCGCTTGCGCTCCTTCTCGCTGAGGCGTGTGGTGACGTGGTTGCGGACGGCGAGGACGGGCCCGGCTTTCCGCCCGCCTATGCGGGGTCCTGGGAATCGGGACCGAGGCATAACCTGTCGGTGGCGCCCGGATAGCTCAACTGGCAGAGCACCGGTTTTGTAAACCGGCGGCTGTGGGTTCGAGTCCCACTCCGGGCTCTTGTCCTACGGCGATCTGAAGCCGCCCGGTGAGGGGACCTGGGTCGATTTCGCCGACGACCGGCGGAAAATGCTCCTCTACGGCGGTCCGGTCACGGATCCGCTCGGGGCGCTGGCCGGCGCGGGCTGGGAGAGCTTCGAGCTTCTCTCCACGCCCCGCGCTCTCTCGGAGGCGGCCGGTCTAAGCGAGGCGGCCGATCGAACCCATCTGGTTCCGCCGGGCGGGGTGCCCGAGGCGTCGGGCGCGATCGTCGACGACGTCTGCGGCGATCGGCTGGTGGCCTTCGGGGGCGGTCGCGTGATCGATTCGGCGAAGGGGATCGCGGCGGTGCTCGGCGGGCTCGTCGCGGCGATCCCGACGACGCTCTCAGGCGCGCCGATGACCGCGATCCACCGGCTGCCGGAGGGCCGGGCCGCCAGGGCGGGGGTGCGGCCCTCGCTCGTGATCGCCTACACGGACGCGATGACGAGCGCTCCGGAGGAGCGGCTGCGCGCGACGGCGATCAACGCCCTCGCGCACGGGGCCGAGTCGCTCTACACGCCGCTCGCCGACGAGACCTCGCGGGAGGCGGCGCTGCGCGGCGCCGGGATGATCGCCCGGAGCCTCGACCAGGCGCCGGTGCGACGGGACCGCTCCGCCCTCGCAATCGGCGCCCTGCTCTGCGCGGTCGCCGTCGATCGGGCCGGAATCGCCCTTCATCACGTTCTCGGTCAGACCACCGTGCGCGTCCTCGGCACCCCGCACGCCGAGACCTACGCGGCCCTCTTGCCCGAGACGATGGCCGCGATGCGCGAGCGGGCGCCCGAGCGGATCGAGGCCCTGGCATCCGCGCTGGGCACCGAGCCGGCCGGGCTGCGCGATCGGATCGCCGATCTCGCCGGCCATCGGCGCCTGGGAGAGCTGGGCGCGGACCGGGATCGGCTCGACGAGGTGCTGGACGTGGCGCTGGCCCGTCCCGAGCTCTCGCGGATGACTCCCGGCGAGGTCGGGCGTGCGGATCTGGCGGCGATCCTCGAGGCCGCCTGGTAGCCGGGCGGTCGAGGACGACCGGCATGTAACTGGCTCGCCCCACGGGGTTTCGATCTGGGCATGGAAGAGGAGAGGCTGCTCGGCTACCACCGCTTCACGCGGGAGCACGGCGTCAACTGGCCGCTCTACTTCCTGGTGCGCCTGATCCTGGTCCCGTTCTTCCTCCTCTACTTCAGGCTCTCGCGGATCGGGCGCGAGCACGGCGGGGTGATCGGGCCGCTGATCGTGGTCGCCAACCACCGCAGCTTTCTCGACCCGTTCGTGATCGGCGCCTCCCTGCCCTGGCGGCGACCGCTGCACTACGTGGCGAAGGTCGAGC
>DATGDO010000275.1:0-1702 GCA_035310805.1 Solirubrobacterales bacterium | reverse complement strand
GATCGCGGGCATTCTCAACATCATCTACGGCATCGGCGCGATCTCCGACGCCAACTTCTACACCTCGACGGGCACTCACTACGTGTTCGCGAGCCTCAACACCTGGGGCTGGATCACACTGATCGTCGGCGTGATCCAGCTGACGGCCGGGTTCTCGCTGTTCGGCGCGGGTGCCTACGGACGCGTGATCGGCGTGATCGCGGCAAGCATCGGCGCCCTGGTCGCGCTGTTCAACGTCGGGAGCGGCTATCCGTTCTGGTCGCTTGGCATCTTCGCGATGTGCCTCTGGGTCGCCTGGGGCCTGATCGTCTACGGCGAGGAAGACACAACCAGGACCGGACCCGGCGCCGGAGTCTGAGGCGAGCGTGGGAGCCCGGTCGGACAGGCCGGGCTCCCAGCCGCCCGACGTCAGACCGGGGAATCGTCGCTTTGGACTGCCATGAAGAAGGGCCCCCTTCGGTGACACGCTCCGGCCGTCACCGAAGAGCGAGCTCAAAGGAGGCCCGACTTCAATGTTGCACGCCGGACTGGATCTCAGCCGAAAGAAGGTCGACGTCTGTTTGCTCTCCGGGCGGGAGAGCACCTAGACCAGCTCGCCACGCCACCCGACGCCGACTCGCTGCGCAGGCTCGCCCGCCGGATCGAGGAGGTCCACGGGGAGCCCGTCTGCGCCGTGGTCGAGTCGATGACCGGCGCCCGCCTCGTCCACGACACGCTCGGGCAGGAGGGCTGGGACGTCGAGATCGCCGACGCCCAGAAGGTCAAGGGCCTCGCCCCGCTGGCCTTAAAGACCGACAAGATCGACTCGCTGGTCCTGGCGACGCTCTCCCAGCGCGACCTGGTGCCGGCGATCTGGCTTCCCGACCCCAGGGTCCGAGAGGAGCGAGAGCTCGCCCGCTTTCGCCTTCACCTGGTCAAGCACAGCTCGATGCTGAAGCACCGGGTCCACTCGAGCCTGATCAACTTCGGGCGGCCCTGCCCGGTCACCGATCTCTTCGGCGAAGGGGGCAGGAGGCTGCTGGAGCGGCTCGAGGTCCCGGAGCCGTGGCGGGGGAACGTCACCGCCTCGGTGGTGCTGATCGACGACCTCGAAGGCCAGATCGATCAGATCAACCGCCGGCTCAAGGCCAGCCACGCCGAGCACCCCTACATCCCGCTCCTGATGAGCGCACCCGGGATCGGCTGGGTGCTCGCCTTCACGATCGCCGCCGAGATCGGCGAGATCTCGCGGTTTGCCTCGCCCGAGAAGCTCACCGGCTACACCGGGCTCTGCCCGCGGGTGCTGCAGTCGGGCGACTGCGACCGCCGCGGGCCCTTGAGCACGCACGGGCCGCGCTACCTGCGCTGGGCGCTGCTCGAGGCGACCATGCACGCGCTCCGCCACCCCGCCTACTCGGCGCGCTACCAGCGAAACAAGCGGCGGCTCGGCAAGCAGCGCGGCGCCAGGGTCGCCCAGGTCGACGTCGCCCGCCGGCTCGCCCACGCGATCTGGCACATGCTCACTCGCAATCAGGCCTTCGCTCCCAGAGGCGCCGCTTTTCGTCTGGCGGCCTGACCGCCCTTTTGGACTTGCGCCCGAGCGAAGCACCAATTTCGCCTGATCCTCCGACGAGGAGGCCATAGAGACATGAGCAACGCTCCACACCCCGACCGAAAGGAACAACTACCGACCGCTGCTTGACACGAAGCCCTTCTTCATAGA
>DATGDO010000274.1:0-4604 GCA_035310805.1 Solirubrobacterales bacterium | reverse complement strand
GGTGCTGGAGGGGGCCTTCCACGGGCGGACGATGGGATCCCTGTCGGCGACGCCGGGGCTGTCGGCCAATCGGAGCTTCGCGCCCTATCTGCCGGGCTTCCGGGCGGTGCCGCGTGACGATGCGGGCGCGCTCCTGGAGGCAGTGGGCGAGCGGACGGCCGCGGTCATGCTGGAGCCGATCCAGGGGGAGACCGGCGTCCACGTGATCCCGGACGAGCTGATCGCCGCGGCGCGCGAGGCCTGCGACCAGAGCGGGGCCCTGCTCCTGTTCGACGAGATCCAGACCGGCATGGGGAGGACCGGATCGCTCTGGGCGTACGAGCAGCTGCCCGTCCGGCCCGACGTGATGACCGCCGCCAAGGCGCTCGGCGGCGGGCTGCCGGTCGGCGCCTGCATCACCAGCGAGGAGACGGCCGACATCCTGGCGGTGGGCGACCACGGCTCGACCTTCGCGGGGGGACCGCTGATCGCGGCCGCCTCGCTGGCGGCGATGAGCGTGATCGACGACCCGGAGCTGCTCCGCCGCGTCCGCGATCTCGGGACGCGGCTCTGCGAGGGACTGGAGGCGATCGGCCCGGTCGCCGAGGTGCGCGGGCGGGGGCTGATGTTGGCCGCCCGGCTCGAGGGCAGCGACGCCAAGGAGGCCGCAGCGCGCCTGCTCGCCGAGGGGCTGATCGTCAATCCGATCGGCGCCGACACGCTGCGGCTGCTGCCCCCGCTGGTGATCGGCGAGGCCGAGGTCGACGAGGCGCTCGCGATCGCCGCCCGCACCCTTGACTAGGATCGTCGCGTGGACACCCGGACCCGCTGGATCATCGGCATTCTGGTCGCGCTCGTGATCGGCCTGGTCGTGGGCCTGATCATCGTCGTGGGCGACAACTCGAACGACTCCGGCACGACAGTCACGATCCAGTCGGTTCCCACGCAGCCTCAGGCGACGACAACCCAGACGACTACGCAGTCGACGACGACACGGACCAGCACGGCTCCCACCGGCGGCACGCCGGTGCCAAGCCCGGGCACCCCCAGCACGCCGGGCGGATCCGGCGGCCTCTGAGCCGGCTGCAGCGCTAGGGCGCGAGCCAGCGGGACTCGCCGGTGACGTCGAAGGTGTCGATCCGGGTGAGCTTCGCAAAGACGGCGTAGCGGTGGGCGGCGCTATACGGGGGGTGGCAGGCGGTCAGCACCAGGCGGTCGTAGCCGACCGGCTTGATGATGCCGACGTCGCCCGGGTCGACGACGTCGTGCTTCTCGACGGTGTAGGTGAAGGCGGCGTAGGGCATCTCGATCCGGACCTCGTCGCCGTCGTGGATCTGGTCGATGTGCCGGAAGGGCGCCAGGTAGGTCGTGCGGTGGCCCGCGATCGCGACCGTCCCCGGTTGCCCCGGGATCGGCGTCGCCCTGTAGTGCCCGGGACCCTTCTCGAGGGACGCCGTGTCCGTCCCCTGCACCACCACCATGTTCAGGCCGATGCGGTCGATCTGGATACGCCCGATCGCGTGGCCCTCCTGCAGGTGGGGCTCGAAGCGGTCGGCGAGGACCCTGGCCTTGGCCGCGTTGCCGCGCACTTCCGCGATGGCGGCGAGGTCTGCGGGCGTCGGATACTGCGACTCGAGCTGGTTGAGCTGGTCCTCGGCTTGGCCCTGCTTGAGCGCCCCGTAGGCCGCGGAGAGCGGCTCCTGCCAGGCGAGCGTCAGGCCCGCGTCCGCGAGCACGACGATCCCCGCCGTGATCAACATCGTCGAGCAGATGCGCAGGACGCGCGACATGGGCGAGGATTCTGTCAGCGGCGCCCTGACAAACACGCCACACTTTCCGGCTCAATGCCCAGTGACGCCCCCCGGATCGCCGCGTACCAGGCCGACCCCAGCAAGGTGGGCCGCGTCCTGTTGCTCTATTCGGGCGGCCTGGACACCAGCGTGATGGTGAAGTGGATCCAGGAGCGCTACGGCGCCGAGATCGTCACCCTCACGGTCGACTTGGGGCAACCGGGCGAGGAGTGGGCCGTCGTCACCGGCAAGGCCGAGCAGCTGGGCGCGGTCGAGACCATCCTGGTCGATGCTCGCGAGGAGTTCGCCAACGACTATGTGCTGCCGGCGATCAAGGCGAACGCGGTCTACGGCGGCGGCTACCCGCTGTTCACCGCCCTCGCCCGGCCGCTGATCGCGAAGCTGGCGGTCGAGGCCGCCCGGGGGCATGGGTGCGACACGATCGCGCACGGCTGCACCGGCAAGGGGAACGATCAGGTGCGGATCGAGGGGACGATCGCCACCCTCGACCCAGAGCTGCGCATCATCGCCCCGGTCCGGGAGTGGCAGATGGGGCGCGAGGAGGAGATCGCCTACGCGCGCGAGCACGGAATCCCGGTGAAGGGCGGGACCGAGGTGTCGCCGTATTCGATCGACGACAACCTCTGGGGACGCTCCTCGGAGGGCAGGGCGATCGAGGACCTCGGCGAGGCCGCGCCGGATGACGTCTTCCAGCTGGTGACCCGGCCCGAGGAGGCGCCCGACGAGCCGGAGACGGTGACCATCGGCTTCGAGCGGGGCCGGCCGGTCTCGATCGACGGCGAGAGGCGCGAGCTCGTCGAGTTGCTCGAGCGCGCCGCGCAGATCGGCCAGCGCCACGGAGTCGGCATCGTCGACCACCTCGAGGACCGCGTAGTGGGCCTCAAGGTGCGCGACATCTACGAGGTGCCGGCGGCGGCGATCGTCCTGGCCGCGCACCACGAGCTCGAGCAGCTGGTCTGCACGATCCACCAGAACAACTTCAAGGGAGCGCTCGAGAGCCACTGGGCCTACCTCTGCTACGCGGGGCTCTGGCTCGAGCCTCTGCGGCGTGACATCGACGCCTACATGGACTCGGTGAACGAGTTCGTCACCGGAGAGGTTGCGCTGAAGCTCTACCGTGGATCGGTGACCCCGGTTCGGAGGAGCTCGCCCTACGCCCTCTATGACCGCTCGCTGGCATCATTTGGCGAGTCCGGGGGAGACTTCTCCCAGCACGCGAGCCCTGGGTTCATCGAGCTCTTCACGATGCAGAGCCGGCTCGCCCACCGGATCAGAAAGGAGACGAAGTGATCTACGAACTGATCGGCCGAGTGATCGTCGCATTCCTCTGGCGGGCCTACGGGCGCGAGATCCGCATCGCGGCCGGCGCCGGATTGATCCTCACCGCCCTCGGTGTGGGCGCCTACCTCGCCAGCCGCGGCGGCGAGGAAGAAGCCTGAGCTAGTACGTCTTCGGCGGTAGAACCAGGTGGGTGTGCTCGGTGTCCGGGACCGGGGGGTTCGTCGCCGGTGGTCTGGGCGTCAGGATCCTCCCCGAGCTCGCCGGGGGGCATCCCGGGATCGAGCTGCTAACGGTGCGGGGCCAGAAGCCGATGCGGCCCGCCTACCGCGACGAGCGTGACCTGCGCCTGGTGGCCTGAGGCTGGCGGGCCAGCGCCCGCATCTGCACGATTTCTTGCAGCAGGCTCGGCGGCCGATTCGGGCGCGACGACCGCGACGCGCCTGTGAGAGCGTTCGCTACGGTACCTGGCTCGATAGAGCCGAATCCCTTGACGAGAGCCGGCGGCGAACGCGCAGCGGAGCAGCCAGGCGATTGATGGGGAGCGGGGAACCCAAATGGCGGCAGATGGGAGCAACCGTTTGTCGTTGGGGCGAATCGCCGGCGCAGCTCCGGCGTAACGCGACTCCTTTCCGCGTGAGCCCGTCAGCTAACCCCGCAGGCATCGAAGGAGATGAGGGCAGCGCAGACACACGCAGGCAGCGCCCCAGCCATCCGGTCACGCCGGAGCGGCAAGCGACGCCGTGTCGTCATGGCGACGGCCGGCACGGTGGCGGCGATTGCGGCCCTCGGCGTCGGCTTCGCAGGCGCCCAGGACCCGTCACTCAAGGACAAGATCGACGCGGCCCGCTCGGACGCCGGCCAGCTCTCCAATCGCGTCGACGCGCAGACGGCGCGAATCGCGTCGCTGACCGCCCAGGCCCACCAGGCGGGCGCCCAGGCGATGGTGCTGAACGCGCAGGTCCAGAACGCGGAGGCGCGCTCGCACCAGCTCTCCACCCAGCTCGACGACGCGCAGCGCCAGCTCGACCAGCTGCGCGGGCAGTACACGGACGCGGTCAAGCAGCTCGACCAGCGGCTGGTCGCGATCTACGAGAGCGACGCGCCCGACTACGTCACCGTGCTGCTCAACGCGAACGGCTTCGACGACCTCTCCACCCGCTCGGACTACCTGAACGCGCTGCACGACGCCGACATCAGGGTCGCGGACCGAGTCGCCTCGCTGAGAGATCAGATGGCGGGCCACACTCACCGGATCGCGGACCTGAAGCAGCAGGTCGACGCTCAGGCCCAGCAGCTCAGCGCCGACAAGCAAAGCTTGCTGGCGAGCGAGCAGGCCGCGAATGAGAGCGCCGCGGCCGTGGCCCAGGCGAGGGCGGGAACCCAGGCCTCCCTTTCGGACGCTCAGAGCCAGGTCTCCCAGCTCGAGCAGCAGCAAGCGGCGCAGCAGGCTGCGCAGCGGGCGGCGCAGCAGGCTGCGCAGCTGCAGCAATCCTCTTCCGGCTCAGGGGCTCCCGCGTACCTCGGCGGTCCCTA
>DATGDO010000273.1:0-1517 GCA_035310805.1 Solirubrobacterales bacterium | reverse complement strand
TTCACGGGCGGATCCAGCCTCCTCAGATCTCGTCTCGCCCTGGCCGAGAAGAGATAGCCGCGCTCTCACTCAACCGATCTCGCGCTTGATTTCGTCAGCGGAGTAAACGTCGCCGCGGGCAACCTCGGCGCGCGCCTCACGAGCGCCCTCATCCTCCTCGGCCGTCGTCGGCTCGTCGTCCTCAAGTGCAGCATCGAGCAGCGCGTCGAGCTCGTCGCGATCACGACGCCGGCGCAGAATGTAGCCGAGCGCCTCCTGCGCCTCTGCCTCAGAAAGGTCGTCGACAGCGTTGTGCAGCTTCTCCTTGCTAGTCACACGGGAAGCGGTACAGCTCGGATCAACGGGATCCTGCTTGTCGCGGCACACTGGCTACGCCGCGGCGAGGCTGCAGATGTTGGGACTAACGTAGCGGCGATGGGACCGGCGGTTCCTTAGTCCGAATGTCGGGAGAGCAGCCTCGGTCTCACGACGGCGGCGAACCGCGAAGATCGTCGGCCCACCGACTTTGCGGATCTTGGCCGCCTCCTGTGGGCCGGTTGATCAGGGCAAGCGGCCCTGGAGCGCCGCGATCAGGGCTACTCGGCCAGCCTCCCGAAGCACCAACGGCTCTCGGGAGACGCGCGGCGCGCCCTTGCGCTCGAATAGCCCGATGGCCTCCGCCGGGCGGAGGAAGCCCGAAATCGCCCAGGAGATCTCGCGAACGTCAGGCTGCTCGCCGTCCGCTTCCCAGCCCTGCGCGATGATCGCCGGGCGGATCTGCTCGGCAAGCGACTCCCCGAAGTCGGCGATGGCGCCGGCGAGGATCGCCTCGGCGGCGAGCTCGGCGCATGCCGCCTCGAAGCTGTCTCCCGAAAGCAGCTCATCGGTCAGGAGCTGCAGCAGCGCCGCTCGGTCCTCCTCCAGATCTCGCGCCCGTTTCGTCGCGAAGATCTTCGGGCCCCTCCGCCGCAGCAGCCGCACCGCCCGAAGGAGCTGGTGGAGCTCCCAGAGTCGATTGACGTCGGTCTCCCGGTGGGGCGGCCCGAAGAGCTCCGCCTCCCACCAGCCCGGCCAGCGCTCGGCGAACTCGCGCACGAGCGCTCGATTGAGGGCACCGGTCTGAGTCAGCTTGATCCCGTCGTTGGCGCGCTCGAGCAGCCAGAGGGTCGGCTGGAGCGCGTCGCGCGCCTCCTCGGCATCGACTCTCGGTGGCGCAGCCGCAAGTATCGGGTCCCGCCCCTTGCCGGTCACGCGGTCGCCAAGGCTGGCTGGATCTCCGCAGCAGCGACTCGATCCGGCGGAATCGTCACCGTGACCGCGCCGTCCCGCTCGAGCAGGAACCGCACGTTAACCAGCACCATCCCGATCATGGCGCCGGACTCGTCGTAGTCGATCGCGTGGCCCTCGGACGTGGCGACGGTCCGCGCGGGCTCGCGCGGCGCCCCGACACTCAGGTCGAGGACGTCACCACGTTCGTCGTACTCGGTGTCGTCGAAAGCGGTGCCGGCGATCGTCAAACTCATCAATCGCTCGGGATT
>DATGDO010000272.1:0-1924 GCA_035310805.1 Solirubrobacterales bacterium | reverse complement strand
GGTCGGCCGCACCGGCGTCGCCATCGACACGATCGACGACATGCGCACGGCGTTCGACCAGATCCCGCTGGACCAGGTCTCGACGTCGATGACGATCAACGCGCCGGCGGCGGTGCTGCTGTGCCTCTACGAGCTCGTCGGCGAGGAGCACGGGGTTGCGTCGAGGGAGCTGCGCGGCACGGTCCAGAACGACGTGCTCAAGGAGTACATCTCGCGCGGCAACTACATCTACCCGCCCGAGCCGACGATGCGGCTGACGACCGACATCTTCGCCTACTGCAACGAGAACGTCCCCAAGTGGAACACGATCTCGATCTCCGGCTACCACATCCGCGAGAAGGGCTGCTCGGCCGTCCAGGAGGTCGCCTTCACGCTCGCCAACGCGATCGCCTACGTGGAGGGCGGGATCGCCGCCGGTCTCGACGTCAACGAGTTCGGGCAGCGGCTGGCCTTCTTCTTCAACGGCCACAACAACGTCTTCCAAGAGATCGCCAAGTTCCGGGCCGTGCGCCGGATGTGGGCGAAGATCATGCGAGACCGGTTCGGCGCCACCGAGGAGCGGGCGCAGATGATCCGCTTCCACACCCAGACGGGCGGCGTCACCCTCCAGGCGCAGCAGCCCGAGGTGAACATCATCCGTGTGGCGCTGCAGGGCTTCGCCGCGGTCGCCGGCGGCACCCAGTCCCTCCACACCAACGGCTTCGACGAGGCGCTCGCGCTGCCCACCGAGCGCTCCGCCCGGATCGCTTTGCGCACCCAGCAGGTGCTCGCCCACGAGTCCGGCGTCGCCGACACCGTCGACCCCTTCGCCGGCTCCTACTTCATCGAGTCGCTCACCGACGAGGTCGAGGAGCGCTCCTGGGAGCTGATCAAGAAGGTGGAGGAGCTCGGCGGCTCCGTCAACGCGCTCGAGTTCATGCAGCGCGAGATCGAGGAGTCGGCGGCCAGCTACCACGAGCGCTACCGGACAGGCCAGGACATCATCGTCGGCGTCAACAAGTACGTCACCGACGTGGTCGACGACGTCGACATCCTCAAGGTCGATCCGGAGTCCGAGAAGCGGCAGCTCGAGCGCCTCGCCAGGTTCAAGGCCAATCGCGACCAGGAGACGCTCGATCGCAAGCTCGAGGACCTCCGCGAGGTCGCCCGCGGCGACGGCAACCTCCTCTACCCGATCAAGGAGGCGCTCCGCGCCGGCGGCTCGATCGGCGAGGTCTGCAACGCGATGCGCGATGTCTTCGGCGAGTACCGCGGCGGCGCGTTCTTCTAAGCGTGGCCGTCAGACAGCAGTTCCGATGAGGTAGCCGACGCCGTAGGTGACGCCTGCGGCGCCGATGCCGATGGCGAGCTGGCGGAAGGCCGAGCGCCAGACGCCCCGCCCCGTCAGCAGGGTGATCGCCGCGCCGATCCCAAGCAGCGCCAGGCCGCTGGCCGCCAGGCTGATCACCACCGCCGTGTCCCCTCCGGTGATCGCGAAGGGGACCACCGGGACGATCGCTCCCACCGTGAACAACAGGAACGAGGCAATAGCTGCGATCCAGGCCGAGCCGCCGAGCTCTTCCGGGTCGAAGCCGAGCTCCTCGCGTGCCATCGCCTCGAGCGCGGCGTCCTCGTCGCTCATCACCCGGCCGGCGAGCCTGCGGGCCTCCTCGGCGGAGAGCCCGCGTCGCTGATAGAGCGTGATCAGCTCAGCCCGCTCGTGCGCCGCGTCGGTCGCGATCTCCTCGGCCTCGCGATCGAGCTGCCGCTGATGCAGCTCCCGCGAGCTCTGCACCGAGACCCATTCCCCCATCGCCATCGAGAACGCGCCCGCCAGCAACCCCGCCAGGCCGGTGATCAGCACCGTTCGGGAAGAGAAGCTCGCGCCGGCCACCCCCATCACGAGGCTGAGGTTGGAGACGAGGCCGTCGTTGGCGCCCAGCAC
>DATGDO010000271.1:0-2212 GCA_035310805.1 Solirubrobacterales bacterium | reverse complement strand
GGGAGGTTCTTGCGGATGCCGAGCTTCTCGGTCACCGCCGGCAGCTTCGGCGGGGGGCCCTCGGGCACCTCGCCGGAGCCGTGGAACATCACCGGCGCCGGGACCTCCGGGTTGTACCCCGAGAGGCTCGCGGTCAGTGGGTCGAACCAGAACCGGCGGCGCACCTCGCCGTCGGTGAGAACCTCGATCCCGGCGGCCTCCTGCAGGGCGATGTTGTCCTTGCCCTCCCTCTCCTGGAGCTCGTCGAGCTCCTTCGGATCGATCTCGCCCCTCTCGTCGCGCTCCATCGCCTGCTTGAGCTCGTCGTGCCGCAGAAGGCTCCCGACGACCTCGCAGTGGTAGCCGTTACTCGCCATCCGGCCTCTCCTCTCCTCCGCTGCTCGGCAGCTTGATCAACGACGCCCCGGGGAGGCGCTCGAGCACCTCCCGGTTCTCCATCACGATCTCCAGGTTCCTGCGGGCGACGCGGGCGTGCTCCCGCGCCAGCGACTCGGCCCTGGCAGCCTCACGCCCCTCGATCGCCTCGATCAGCCCCTTGTGGTGATCGTTGGCGATCACCAGGATCTCCCAGGACTCCGGCAGCTCCGCCTGCGCCAGCACGAAGGCGCTCGGCGAGGCGAAGGGCAGCGAGACGATCCGCTCCAGCGCCCTCTCCAGGACCGGGCTCTGCGCCGCCTCCAGGAAGAGGGCGTGGAAGCGGCTGTTCAGCTCGACGTAGTCCCAGAAGGAGTCGACGTCCTTCTTGTGCACGGCCTCGTCCATCCGCGCGCTCAGCTCACGCATCTCCGCCAGCTGCTCACCGGTCGCGCCGCGCTCGGCGGCGAAGCGCAAGGCGGTCCCCTCCAGGACACCGCGGAGCTCGATCGCGTCGTGGATGTCGTCCTCGGTGAACTCCCGGACGGCGTAGCCGCCGCCCTCGAGGTTCTCGAGCAGGCCCTCGTGCTCGAGGGTGGCGAGCGCGAGCCGCAGGGGGGTCCGCGAGACGCCCAGCCGCTCCACCAGCGGCAGCTCCGACATCCTCGTCCCGGGCGGGAACTCGCCGCTGAGCAGGAGCTCGCGCAGGCTGAGCTGCGCCCGCACGGTCTGCGAGGTGCCCTCGGCCGAGACCTCCTCGGCCCCGTTCGGCAGCTTGGCGGCCTCGTCATGGGCGGCCACGGAAGCGCCCCTTGTATGCAGGAACTGTGATCAGCACGCGCTCAACCCGACAGACCTCGCCTCAACCGGTGCCCTCTCCTCTTCTATTGCATACAGACTCCGGGTGAGGCAAGATACACCGCGCAACGTCGGTAACGGAAGACCGGCAACGAGAGGAGGAGTCGATGGAGGCTGCAACGCAGACGGGCGCCCGCACCGGAACCCTGATCACCGACGAGGTACTCGACGGCAGGATCTTCAGCGGCGGCTGGCAGCGGACCAGCGAGCGACTCGAGGTGCACAACCCGGCCACCGGCGAGCACCTGGCATCCGTCGGCAGCGCCGGCAGGGACGACGTCCTCAGGGCGTCCGCGCTCGCCGCCGAGGCGCAGCCCGGCTGGGCCGCGACCCCCGGCCCCGAGCGGGCCGCCCTCCTCCAGGCGGCCGCGGAGGCGCTCGAGAGCGCGCGCGAGGAATGCGAGTGGTGGCTGGTCCACGAAGGCGGGAGCATCCCCCAGAAGGCGGCCTTCGAGGTCGGCGAGGCAGAGAAGGAGCTGCGCGCCGCCGGCGCGCTCACCTCTCAGACGGTCGGCGAGCTGCTCCCCAACGAGCAGGGCCGGCTCAGCATCGCGAAGCGACTGCCGGTCGGGGTGGTAGGGGTGATCACCCCCTGGAACTTCCCGATGATCCTCTCGATGCGCTCCGTGGCGCCGGCGCTGGCGCTCGGCAACACCGTCCTGCTGAAGTGCGATCCCCACACCCCGGTCTCCGGCGGGCTCGTCTTCGCCCGGGCCCTCGAGGAGGCCGGCTTTCCCGAGAACGTCTTCCAGGTCCTCCCCGGCGGCGTCGAGCCCGGCGAGGCGATCTGCGAGGCGCCCGAGGTGCGGATGGTCTCCTTCACCGGCTCGACCCGCGCGGGCCGCGCGGTCGGAGCGCTCGCCGGCTGGAACCTGAAGCGGGTCGCGCTCGAGCTCGGCGGCAAGAGCTCCTTCATCGTGCTCGACGACGCCGACCTCGAGAAGGCGACGTCCTGCGGGGCGTTCGGGACCTTCTTCCACCAGGGCCAGATCTGCATGAC
>DATGDO010000270.1:0-6387 GCA_035310805.1 Solirubrobacterales bacterium | reverse complement strand
GGAGGACCTGCACCGGCGCCGGCTGCTCGCCGGCCTGTCCGGAAAGGTGATCGAGGTCGGGGCCGGGAGCGGACTCAACTTCTCCCTCTACCCGGACACCGTCGACAGCGTGCTGGCCGTGGAACCCGAGCCCACGCTCAGGGAGGCCGCCGTCGAGGAGGCCGCCCGGGCCACCGTCGAGGTCAAGGTCGTGGACGGCGTCGCCTCCGCCTTGCCGGCCCGCGATTCCGAATTCGACGCGGCGGTGGCCTCGCTCGTGCTCTGCTCGGTACCGGATCAGGCCGAGGCGCTGGCCGAGATGCGGCGGGTCCTCAAGCCGGGCGGTGAGCTGCGCTTCTACGAGCACGTCGTCGCTCACAAACCGACGGCCGCCCGGATGATGAGATTCGCCGACGCGACGTTCTGGCCGCATGTGGCGGGCGGCTGTCACATGGCCCGCGACACGGCCACCGCGATTCAGGCTGCCGGCTTCACGATCGAGCGAAGCGAGCGCTTCCCGTTCACGCCGGGAGCCCCCGTCCCTTCCATTCCGCACATCCTCGGCGTCGCTCGGCGAGCCTAGCTCCGCGCGGGAAGCGGAGCGCTGGCAGGTATCCGTTCGACTCAACCGCCATGGTGCTGGTGCACCACCGCGTGCCCCCGGCCCCGGGCGATCAGGTGGCGGTTGGCCAGGAAGGCGAACGGATAGGCGATCGCGAAACCGGCGGCGATGCTGCCGTAGAAGAGCGGATCGCCGAGACCCGCGGCGAGAGCGCTCGGGATCAGGATCACCGTCAGGTTGTCGATCACCTCCATGATCGTGATCGAGACCGTGTCCGCGGCCAGCGCGGTCTTGACGATCGTGCGGGGCGCGAGCCTCGCGCGGATCAGGGGAAGCGAGGTGAGCCCGAAGCCGAAGAGATAGGCAAGCGAGATCGCCAAGGCCATCTGGGCGACGTCGCCCCAACCGGCGGCGGTGCCGATCGCCATCCCGGTGATCTCGCCGATCGCGCAGCCGGTCAGGCAGTGAGTCGTCGCCGCGATCGCGAGGGAGTTCAGCTCTGCGGGGCCCGGGGCCTGAGTGTTCGCGGACGCCTCCATCTAGTGAGCGTGGCCCGCGGCGTGTGCCCCGGCGGGCGGGTGCCGCTTGTGCGTGTACCCGTCGGGATCGGCCTGGAACTGCGAACGGCAGTCCTGCGAGCAGAAGAAGTAGGTGCGCCCGTCGTGCACGGCGGTCAGGGACCGCGATCGGTCCACCTTCATCCCGCAGACCGGGTCGGTCGCCCCGCGGCGCGCCGTCAGGTAGAAGAGCGCCGCGAAGATCGCCAGGCCGAGCAGGTTGAGGATCAGCTTGTAGTCGAGCTCGATCGAGCCGAAGATGTCGGCGCGCGAGGGGCGGGTGTCCGGGATCAGCCCGGCCACGCCGAAGAGCCCGTCGACGATCAGGGCGGCGAGCACCATCGTCACGAACATCAGCGCGGTGATGCGGAGGGCGAACTCCCGCCCGTAGTACTTGATGTAGGCGGCGACGATCGGCAGCACGATCAGGTCGGCGAAGATGAAGGCGATCACGCCGGCGAAGGTGATGCCGCCGGACCAGAGCACCGCCGCGAGCGGCGCGTTGCCGACCGAGCAGACGAAGCTGAGCACGGCGATGATCGGCCCGACGATCACGTTCTCGATCGTCCTCACCGCCGCGGGCGCGTCCTCGATGAAGAGGAAGTTGAAGAAGTCGTTGCCGAGCAGCCCGATGAACCCGGCGAGGAGGAAGCCGACGGTGATCTCCTTCCAGAGCATCTTCCAGTCGCTGCGGAAGTTGTGGGCGACGTCGGACCAGGCGGCCGACGAGGTGAGGCGCTCGCGCCAGCTCATCGTCTCGCCCGCCGCATGGTGCTGATGGTCCGCCTGGGCCTCCCGGGCATGAATGCGGGCTTGCTCCTCGAGCTTCGGCGAGACGAAGGCGCGCAGCAGGATCGCCATCAGCACGATCAGCACGATCCCGCCGACGAACTCCGCCAGGGTGAACTGCCAGCCGATCAGGATCCAGATCACCAGGCCGAGCTCCCAGACCAGATTGGTCGAGGCGAACTGGAAGGCGAGCGAGGTGGCGGCCGAGGCGCCCTTCTGGAAGAGCGACTTCGCGATCGCAATCGCGGCGTAGGAGCAGGACGAGGACGCCGCGCCCAGGCCCGTAGCCTTGGCGAGGGGGCCGACCCCGCTGCCGGAGAGGGCCGACTCGATCCGCTCGCGCGCGACCCAGGCCTGCACGATCGCCGAGATCGCGAAGCCGAGCACGAGGGCCCACCAGACCTCGTAGGCCATCAGGAAGGACTGCTTGAAGCCCTCGCCGATCGTCGAGATCACGTCCGCCATTCAAGCCCTCCGCGAGATCGTTCGACAGCCACGCGTTGACGACTATACCCCATGGGGGTATATTGCCTGGGATGGCGAGCACCCAGACACCCGGCTACAAGGCCTCGAAGGAGCAGCTGCTGAAGCGGCTCGCCCGCGTCGAGGGCCAGGTCCGCGGTGTGACCCGGATGTTGGAGGAGGACCGCTACTGCATCGACGTCCTCACCCAGATCGAGGCCGCGCAGCAGGCGCTCAACAAGATCGCGCTGGGGCTGGTCGACGACCACGTCCGCAACTGCATGCGCGGCGGCCAGGGCTCCAGCGAGAAGCAGGTCGAGGAGCTGATGGGTGCGGTCGGGAGGCTGGTCAGCTCGTGAAGGTCCTGGTCGCCGGCGCGACCGGGCGGTTCGGCTAAATCGCCGCGAAGCTCGAGCGCTTCCGCGAGCCCTGCCCTCACCCGGAGCCGGTCGCTCACTGAAGCCCGCCCGGCGGCGTTTCCAACACCGCCTTCGGGTAGAAAGCCGGGAATGAAACGGGCCAGAATCCGGCGCTGGGCCCTGGTGGTCGTGACCGCCCTCGCCGCCGCCTCCATGTTCCCCTCGTTCGGCGGCTCCTCCTCTCGACCGCAGCCGCGGGTCAGCTCCGCCGGCCAGCACGTTCGCCTCGCCCGCGCCGCACACCGGACGCACCCGTCCGCCTCGGGGTCGCTGCTGGCCGCTACTGACTCAGCACCTTGGCGAGAACCGGGTCGATGAGCAGCGCGATCTGGCGCTGCCCCTCGCCGTTGGGGTGAAGCGTGCCGGCGGTGCTCCCGATCACGTCCTGAATCTGGCCGAAGCCGATGCCGACGCCGGTGAGCGGCAGCGGCTGGCCGCTCAGTCCCTCGCCCAGCGTCCGGACCCAGCGCTGGGACTGGGGGGCGCAGAGGCCGTGGCCACGAAAGCGCTCGGCGACGCCGGGCACCACGCTCCATTCGTGGTCCTCGGCTGACGCCTCGATCTGGTCGTTGAGGGGCTCGAGCACGTGCTGCTGCGCCCAGCGGGACTCGTCCGTCGTGACCCCGCCGAAGAGCATCGTGCAGTAGGCGCCGTCGGCGCCGGTGGTCGGGTCGAAGTAGTCGACCAGGATCACCCGCTGCGGCGGCAGCAGCGGCCCGAGGGCGGCGTCGAGGCGGTTGAAGCGCTCGGGCAGCTCCCCGAGCCCCGAGTCCACGAACTGCTGGAGCGTCGGGTAGCGGTCGCTCGCCACCGCGTAGGGAAAGTCCGGGTTGAAGTGCTGCTCCCAGCAGCGCTTCACCAGCGCGCAGAACTTGAAGACCTTGGAGAAGCCGACGTCGTTCGCTCCGATGCTGATCATCACCGCGGCCAGTCCCCCGGAGGGCCTGGTGATGGCGGCGGCGTCGCCGAGCTGGTCGATCTGGGGGCGGGCGGGCTGAAGGATGGTCGGCTCGATCCCCCGGTAGGGGCCGAGCAGCCCCTTCGGGATGCTCGCCCCCGAACAGGCGTAATCGAAGAAGCCCAGCTCGGGGCGCTCCTGCTGCGCCCTCTTCGCCGCAATCGTCTGGCCGGCGATCGGCGAGCGGTGGCAGGCCCTGTTCTCCCAGCGCGGTCCGCGGGGCGACGGGTTCCCCTCGCCCGAGGCGACCGAGTCGCCGAGGGAGGCGATCGCGCTGCCGCTGTTGGGCGGCGGGCCGTTTCCGGAGCCGCAGCCGGCGGCGCCCAACAGAGCCGCGGCCAGCGCGGCCGCGAGCAGAGCTCGCCGAGGGCCCCGCATCCCGCCGTGACGAGTGCCCCTCATCCCGCCGCGAGTCTACTTCCGCGATCCGCGGGTATCGTCGGGTTCCCCTGCCAGGCTGCTCCGGGGTGTGGATGAATCTCGAGCCGATACGGTCATGGCTCCGTAAGGTCGACTGGCCCTGGGACGCGCTGCTCGTCCTGCTCGCCGCGGGCGTGGTCGTCTCCCTGGTCTTCGGCTGGACCGAGGCGGCCGGGCTCTTCGCCGGGACCCTGTTCGCCGCCGCCCTGATCCTGCGCTTCCCGCCGGCCGTCGCGGCCGCCGAGCCCCTCGGCGGCTTCCTGCGCGGGCTGCGGCCGCTGATCCTGCCGCTGGTGATCGTCCTGATCGCCGGCACCGTGGCCTATTCCTGGCTGGTCCCGCTGCTGGCGGTCCCGGCCCTGCTGGTGGCCGGCTGGTATCTGCTGGTCGCGCCGGAGATCGGCCCGACGGGCGAGGCCCTCAGCGAGACCAAGGCCTGGCTGCGCAAGGGTCTTCACGGCTGGGGGCACATCGTCGCCGCGGTGGCGCTGGTGCTCGGCATCGCGGCGATCGTCTTCGTCGTCATCGGCCTCAGCCCGGACGTCGCCCTCTACGAGAGCCGCCCCGAGGTCTCGAACGCGGCGATCACCGTCGCCCTGGTCGCCTGGATGGCCGCCGCGGTGCTGCGGCTGGGCGGATTCGCGACCTCGTGGTTCCGGGCGGTCGTCGCGCTGATCTCGGTGCTCGCGCTCGTCCGCGTCCTGATGGTGGCGGGCCTGCTCCCCGGGCACAACTGGCTGATCCGCCACGCCGCCTGGCTGAGCGCCGGCCACCTGCTCCTGCTCACTGCGATCGGGCTGGCGGTGATCGTGCTCGCGGACGCGATCATCAGCCTGATCCCGCGCCTTCACTTCCTGCCCGGCTGGGGTGCCTTCCCGATCGGCCTCGGGCGGACCCTGCGTGGGCTCGGATTCGCCGCCGCCGTCCTCGCCGCCGTCGCGCTCGGCGCCGCCGCCTTCTACGGCGTGATCAGCTCCGAGGCCAACGGCCGCGAGGGGATCACGCCGCGCGACGAGGTGATCGCCGGCAAGGTCCGCAGCCCCAGGGGCCTCACGCTGCACCAGCTCGCCGAGCAGTATCAGCCGGTGCTGGTGATGACCGACGCCGAGAAGTGGGCCCCGGTGACCGTTGACTCCTACCTCCAGGACCAGAACCACCCCGCCTTCATGATCCGCCCGAACGGCAAGCGCCAGCGCGCCCCCTCGCTCGCCAACCTGCCCAGGACGGGGGACTGCCATGGCGCCCGGCCGCCCTGCTTCCAGATCACGATCGACTGCCCCTCGGGCTCCGAGGACTGCGCCGAGGGCCAGCCGGACCGCACCGATCAGGGCGAGACGATCCCCGACTACCGCGACGGCGCCGACTACGCCCGCATCATCACCCGGGACGAGCCGGGTGGCTCGCCGCAGGCCTTCGACGGCACCGGCCCGTACGGCAAGAACCTGCGGACGCTGATCCAGTACTGGTACTTCTACCGCTACGACGAGTGGACCCGGCCGGTCCTCGGCGGCCGGCTCGTGCAGCGCCACGAGGGCGACTGGGAGGCGGTGACGATCGGCTTCTCCGCCAAGGCGCCGCTCTTCGTCGGCTACTCGGCTCACTGCGGCGGCTCCTGGGTCCCCTGGAACAAGGCCGAGCTCGCCGACACCGGCCCGCCCCGGGTCCACCCGCTGGTCGCGGTCGCCGAGGGCTCCCACGCCAATTACACCCGCGCCCAGGACCGGCGCGCCCCCGACTGGGCCGGCTGCCAGGGCGTGCCGGCCGGGACGACCACCGTGCTCAGCTACGCCGCCAACATCCGCGACGAGACCAGCTACGGCTGGGACTGGCTCCCGGCCCGGACCATCTTCGTCAACAACCTGAAGCCGCCGATGACCTTCCCCGGCAGCTGGGGCGGCAACGACTACACCGAGCTGATCAACGAGCGCGACCAGCGCCTGAGCGGCGCCGGCAAGGGCCCGCTGAACCCGCCCCTCCAGCCCCTCTGGTACGACCCCGTCCACCAGATCTTCTGCTCGAAGCACTGGCACGGACCGGAGCCCTGTACGCGGTGAGTTGACGATCGGTTACGTTGAGCGGGTGACCGGGGCCGAGGGGTTCGAGGCGGCGATGGAGCGCTACCACGCGGCCGCGGCCACCTTCATCAAGGGAAACCCCGAGGCGTACAAGGAGGTGTTCTCCCAGACCGACGACGTCAGCCTCGCCAACCCGTTCAATCCGATCGCCCGGGGCTGGGCGGAC
>DATGDO010000269.1:0-3447 GCA_035310805.1 Solirubrobacterales bacterium | reverse complement strand
TCGCGACCGACCATGCGCCGCACGCCGCCGAGGAGAAGGAGGTCCCCTTCGAGGAGGCGGCGATGGGGGTCACCGGCCTCGAGACAGCCTTCGCGGCGCTCTACACCGACCTGGTCCTCCCGGGCGTGATCGGGCTCGACGTCCTCGTCGAGCGAATGACCTGCGGTGGCGAGCCCTTCGGGATCGACGCCCCGCGGCTCGAGCCGGGCGCTGTCGCCAACGTCGCCCTGATCGACCCGGAGCTCGCCTGGACGGTCGGGGAGGAGGGCTATGAGAGCCGTTCCTACAACAGCTGCTTCGGCGGCCGGAAGCTGACCGGCCGGGTCCTGATGACCGTCGCGGCGGGACGGGTCGCCTTCCGCCAGCGGAGCTTCGCCCTGGGAGTTGCCGGGTGAGCAAGCTCGACGCGCAGCGCGCCGCGCTCGTGGTGGTCGACGTCCAGGAGGGGTTCCGCAAGGCGATCCCGGACTTCGAGCGCATCGCGAAGGCGACCGCGACCCTGATCGAGGGCGCCGAGGCGATCGGGATCCCGGTGATCGTCACCGAGCAGTATCCGAGGGGACTGGGGGAGACCACTGCCGAGGTGGCTGAGCACCTCCCCGAGGGTGCCAAGCCCCTCGAGAAGGTCTGCTTCTCGGCGGCCGATGCCGACGGCTTCGACCTCGGCGGACGCGCCCAGGCGCTCGTCTGCGGTATGGAGACGCACGTCTGCGTCAACCAGACGGTGCTCGATCTGCTCGACGCTGGCACCGAGGTTCACGTCGTGGAGGACGCCGTGGGCTCCCGGACGGGCGAGAACAAGCGCATCGGGCTGCACAGGATGGAGCGGGCGGGAGCCGTCGTCAGCAGCGTCGAGACGGCCCTCTTCGAGCTGCTCGGCCGTGCCGGCACCGACGAGTTCAAGCGGATCCAGCGGCTGATCCTGGAGTTCGCCCCGAACCCGGAGGCCGTGGTCTGATGTCGGGCTACGTCCTGCTCGAGGACGGCACGCGCCTGGACGGCGAGCTGCTCGCCCTCGGCGAGACGACCGGCGAGGTCGTCTTCAACACCTCGATGACGGGCTACCAGGAGGCCGTCACCGATCCCTCCTACGCCGGCCAGATCATCACCTTCACCTATCCCCTGATCGGCAACTACGGCGTCTCCGGCGACGCGATGGAGTCCGAGCGCGTCCAGGCCCGCGGCGTGATCATGCGGGAGGGGAAGAACGGCGAGGACGCCGCCAGCGCCGAGGGCGGCTGGCTCGACTGGCTGCGCGACTGCGGCGTCGCGGCGATCGGCGGCGTCGACACCCGCGCCCTGGTCCGCCACATCCGCGATCGCGGGGCGATGCGCGGCGGCATCTTCCCGGCCGAGCTGGCCGAGTCCGAGGCTGGGGAGAGGGTGGCGGCCGAGCCCTCGATGGAGGGCGCGGACTTCGCCCGCCGCGTGACGCCCCCGAAGCCGGTCGAGATCGACGGCGACGGACCGCACGTGGTGGGGCTCGACACCGGCATCAAGCTCTCGATCATCAGGCAGCTCAAGGAGCGCGGCTGCCGGATCACATTGCTCCCCTGTGACACCTCCGCCGAGGACGTCCTCACCCGGGACCCCGACCTCGTCTTCCTCGCCAACGGCCCCGGCGATCCAGGGGCGCTCGACTACATCGTCGAGAACGTGCGCGGGGTGGTGGGGAAGAGGCCGGTGGTGGGGATCTGCCTCGGTCACCAGCTGCTCTGCCGGGCGGTGGGCCTCGAGACCTTCAAGCTCCCCTTCGGCCACCGGGGGACGAACCACCCGGTCAAGGACCTCGAGACCGGCCGGATCGACATCACCTCGCAGAATCACGGCTTCGCCGTGCTCGGACCCGGCGGCGATCGGACGATCGAGGGCGACGAGCCCGTCCGCTGGCAGACGGACTTCGGCGAGGCGGAGCTCTCCCACCTCAACCTCTACGACCGCACGGTCGAGGGGCTGGTGCTCAGGGACGTCCCGGGCTGCACGGTCCAGTACCACCCCGAGGCCGGCCCGGGGCCGCACGACGCCCGCTACCTCTTCGATCGCTTCCTGGAACTTGCCGCGGCGTAGCGACATCGAGAAGATCCTGCTGATCGGCTCCGGGCCGATCGTGATCGGCCAGGCGGCGGAGTTCGACTACTCCGGCGTCCAGGCCTGCAAGGTGCTCCTGGAGGAGGGCTACGAGGTGGTGCTCGTCAACTCCAACCCGGCGACGATCATGACCGATCCCGAGTTCGCCAATCGCACCTACATCGAGCCCCTGCTGCCGGGCCCGGTCGCGAAGGTGATCGAGCGCGAGCGCCCGGACGCGCTCCTGCCGACGCTCGGCGGCCAGACCGCGCTCAACCTGGCCAAGACGCTGCACGACGACGGCACGCTGGAGCGCATCGGAGTCGAGCTGATCGGCGCGAACTACGAGGCGATCCACCGCGCCGAGGACCGCGAGGCCTTCCGACAAACGATGGAGGAGGCGGGCCTGCGGGTGCCCTGGTCGCAGATCGTCACCTCGGTGGCCGAGGCCGAGGCCGGGATCGCGGACGGGAGCATCACCCTGCCGGCGATCGTCCGGCCGGCCTTCACGCTGGGCGGGCATGGCGGCGGCGTCGGCAACACCGAGACCGAGCTCGCCCAGGTGGTCTCCGAGGGCCTCGCCGCCAGCCCGATCAACCAGGTGCTCGTCGAGGAATCCGTCCTCGGCTGGGGAGAGTTCGAGCTCGAGGTGATGCGCGACCGCAACGACAACGTCGTGATCATCTGCTCGATCGAGAACGTCGACCCGATGGGCGTCCACACCGGCGACTCGGTCACGATCGCACCCGCCCAGACGCTCACGGACTCGCTCTACCAGGAGCTCCGCGACCAGGCGATCCGCGTGATCCGCGCCGTGGGGGTCGAGACCGGAGGCTCCAACATCCAGTTCGCCGTCAACCCGGAGACGGGGGAGGTGGCGATCATCGAGATGAACCCGCGTGTATCCCGCTCCTCCGCGCTCGCCTCGAAGGCCACGGGATTCCCGATCGCGAAGATCGCCGCCAAGCTCGCGGTCGGCTACGCGCTCGAGGAGATCCCCAACGACATCACCCGGGCCACACCGGCCTCCTTCGAGCCGACGATCGACTACGTGGTCACGAAGATTCCCCGCTTCGCCTTCGAGAAGTTCCCGGGCGCGGAGGGCCGGCTCTCCACCCACATGAAGTCCGTCGGCGAGGTGATGGCGATCGGGCGGACCTTCCGCGAGTCCTTCAACAAGGCGATGCGCTCGCGCGAGCTGGACACCAGGCCGGACGTCCCGGCCTCGACCGGCGAGCTGCTGGAGCGGCTCGCGCGCCCCTCGCCCGACCGCTTCGACCTGATCCAGGCGGGCTTCGAGCGCGGCGTGGAGCTCGAGCGGATCCAGGAGGCGACGATGATCGATCCCTGGTTCCTGCGGGAGCTCCGGGCGCTCGCCAC
>DATGDO010000268.1:0-4496 GCA_035310805.1 Solirubrobacterales bacterium | reverse complement strand
AGCCGCACGGGAGCGCGGCGTGAGATCTCCGGCGCGGAGCTCCGCCGTCAGCTCCAAGCGAGGGGCATAGTCGTCCGCTGCCCCTCCCAGCGCGGTCTGGCCGAGGAGGCACCGTTCGCTTACAAGGAGGTCGACCGCGTGGTCTCGGTGGTGGAGCGCGTCGGCCTGGCGGCGCCGGTCGTCCGGCTGGTGCCCCTGGGAGTGGTGAAGGGCTGAGGCCGGCGCCGCCCCGCGCGCGCCTCTCGGCCGGGCGGGTGGCGCGGAGCTACGGGACAGCTCTTCCCGCCGCGGAGCGGGCGTCGGGGTCTGCGGGGTTGGCGGGGTTCGCCACTGGCTTGCCCAGGTACGCCAGGAACCAATGCGAAGCCAGATCCGCAACCCGTTCCAGGGCCCCGGCCTCCTCGAAGAGGTGGGTCGCTCCGGGAACGATCGCGACGTCGTGCTCGCAGCGGAGGAGCTTGGCCGCCTGCTCGTTCAGCTCCAGCACCTGCCAGTCGGCTCCCCCGACGATCAGCAGGGTGGGCGCCACGACCTCGGCCAGCCTGTGGGCCGCGAGATCGGGGCGTCCCCCTCGGGAAACCACCGCGCTGATGCCACCGCCGGCCTCGGCAGCGGCGCATAGCGCGGCGGCGGCGCCGGTGGAGGCGCCGAAGTACCCGAGGGGAAGCTTGGAGGTCTCGGCGTTCGCTCTTGCCCAATTGGTGGCCGCGACCAGGCGCTCCGCGAGCAGGTCGATGTCGAACACCTTCTCGCGGTCGATCGCCTCCTCCTCGGTGAGCAGGTCGAACAGCAGCGTTGCCAGCCCGGACTCGTTGAGGGACGCAGCCACCTCGCGGTTGCGCGGACTGAGCCTGCTCGAGCCGCTGCCGTGCGCGAAGAGCACCAGACCCGCAGCCCGGCCGGGAATGCGCAGGTCCCCGGTCAGCTTCAGGTCCGGCCCTGGTTCGATCCGGACCGACCGCTCGCCTGTCGGCGGATCCGCGGCGGGTACGGCGTCCGCGGTGGGCGCATGGGCGGCGACGAGCAGGTCGATCACGTCCTCGTCGGAGAGCTGGCCGAAGTCGACGTAGAACTGGCCGATACCGAAGAATCCGTGCGGCTGCTCCAGGCAGATGACGTCGTCGAACTCATCGCGCAATCGGAGGTCCGAGCCGGGCGGCGCAACCGGTACCGCCAGGATGACCTTGGAGGCCCCGCGTGCCCGGAGCGCTCGCCCCGCGGCGACCGCCGTTCCGCCGGTCGCGATCCCGTCATCGACGAGCAGCACCGTCCTTCCTTCCACCGAGAGCGGTTCACGGTCGCCGCGGTAGACACGGGCCCGGCGCTCGAGCTCCTCGGTCTCCCGCGCGATGATCGCCTCGATTTCCTCTCGGGCCACGCCGATCACCTCCAGGTCCTCGGTCCTGATGAAGCGAACGCCTCCCTCGGCGATGGCCCCGATTCCGTATTCGGGCTGGAACGGAGCGCCGATCTTGCGGACCAAGATGATGTCGAGGGGCGCATCGAGCGCCTTCGCCACCTCGTAGCCCACCGGGACGCCACCCCGCGGGAGGCCGAGCACGATCGGCTGTTCGCTCCTGAACCGCTCGAGGATCGTGGCCAGCTTCCGGCCGGCATCTCGGCGGTCTCCGAAGATCGCTAGGCGGTCGGCCATCTGGCGAACCTACGTCCGCAGGCGGTGAGCGACATCGGTGGGAAGCGCCCCTCTTCCCTCCCACCAAACTACGGATGCGAGTGCGGCGGATCGGGTTACGCTGGCCTCGGTCTCGAGCAAGGAGGTTGGAGATGGCTACGTGTGAGGTCTGTGGAAACGACTACGACAAGTCGTTTGAGCTCATCACCGGCGACGGGCGGCATGTCTTTGACAGCTTCGAGTGCGCAATCCACGCTCTGGCGCCAACGTGCGCGCAGTGCGGCTGCCGGATCGTCGGCCATGGCGTCGAGTCCGACGGCAGCTTCTTCTGCTGCGCTCACTGTGCGCACCGGGCCGGCGTCACCGCGGCCCAGGACCGCGCTTGACCGACACAGCAGAGGCTAAACGTCGAGTACGGCTCGCGCCCGCCAGAGGCCGTCGCGAGCTTCCATCTCGAGTCGGTGGTACGTCACGCCCTTGACAAGGCTCTGTGGCTCGGAGCGGTGGCCCGCGACGAGCGACTCGGCGGCGGTGCCCTCGAGCTCGATCTCGACCGCGCGCTCGGGAATGAAACCGTCGGTCTCGGCCAGGTAGGCAAGCTCGCCGAGCCATTCGGCGAGCAGCGCCGGGAAGTCCTCGGCCCTGACATGGACACGGACCTCGACTTCCTCGAGGCGAGGCGCATCCGCCAGCAGATCGCCGAACGCGATCGTCGCCTCCGCGAGCAGATCGGCGGGCGACTCGGCCTCCAGCTCCAGCTCGGCTTCGGAGGCATGTTCGACCCAGCGGTAGATAGGTGAGTTCTACCCTGATCGGCGGCGGCGGCCCGAACTTCGTAGGAGGTGAACCATGTTCAGGACGATCGTGCTGGCTCTGGATGGGTCAGAGGGCGCAAGGAAGGCGATCCCGGTCGCCGCTGAGCTCGCCCGCGCAGACGAAGGGCGGATCGTGATCGCGCACGTGGAGGAGAGGACCGTCGGCAAGGGCGGCGGCCCGATCCATGCCAGCGAGAAGGAGATCCGCCAGGAGCTGGACGAGCTCGCTGGGCAGCTCTCGGATCAGGGAATCCAGACGAAGGTCAGGGCCGCGGACCTGATGGTCGGGGGACCCGCTCACGTGATCGAGTCCATCGCCGACGGGGCCGGGGCGGATCTGATCGTGACCGGGACGCGCGGACACACGGCGATCAGCGGGCTGCTGCTCGGCAGCGTTACGCACAGGCTCCTGCACATCGCCAACCGTCCCGTTCTCGTGGTCCCATCGCGCGATTGAGCGAGCTCAATCGCCGGCTCACTCGAAGCCCGCCTCGCTGGATCGCAGATCGACGACGCCGGAGAGGACGGTCGCGAGCGACGGTCCGCTGAGCTGCTTCAGCTCGTATGTCGCACGGCGGACTGGGTGGCGGGATCGAATCACCCGTTCGAGGTCGACCGGCGTCGCGCTGATCAGGGCGTCGCACTCGGTCGCGTTGATCGTCTTCTCCAGCTCACGCAGCTGATCGCGCGAGTATCCCATCGCCGGGAGCACCGGGCCTATGTGGGGGAAAAGGCGATAGGTGTCGGCGATCGATCCGACGGCAAATGGACGGGGATCGACCTGGGTCCGCACACCCGCCTGCCTGGCAGCGACCGTCCCCGCCCCGAAGCTCATGCCGCCGTGCGTGATCGTCGGGCCATCCTCAACGACCAGAACCGCCCGATCCGCGAGGGGAGGTCCCTCCGCCAGGGACACCGGGGACGCGGCCTCGATCACCGAAGCGTCCGGGTTCGCCGCAGCGACGTCCTCACGCACCAGCCGCACCTCGTCCGGCGTGGCGCTGTCGATCTTGTTGACGATCACGACGTCCGCCATCCGCAGGTTCACCTCACCCGGGTGGTAGGAGAGCTCGTCGCCAGGGCGCAACGGATCAACGACGACCAGCAGCAGGTCGGGCCGGAGAAACGGAAGGTCGTTGTTGCCCCCGTCCCAGACGATCACATCCGCCTCCCGCTCCGCGCGGGCGAGGATCTCGGAGTAATCGACGCCGGCGAACACAACCAGACCCATCTCCACCGGGCGCTCGTATTCCTCGCGCTCCTCGAGCGTCGGATTCGAGGCGTCGATGTCCGCGATGCTGGCGAACCGCTGGACCCGCATCCGATCGAGGTCGTGGTAGGGCATCGGGTGCCGCAGCAGCACCACCCGCATACCCGAGTCGAGGAGTATGCGCCCGATCTCGCGGCTCGTCTGGCTCTTCCCGCTGCCTGTGCGAACCGCGCCGACGGCGATCACGGGTTTCCTGCTCACCAGCATCGTCGATTCCGGGCCCAGCAAGGTGAAGTCGGCTCCGGCCGCCTCGGCGATCGCCGCTCTGTGCATCACGTGCGCGTAGGAGACATCCGAGTACGCGAACACCACCTCGTTCACCCCTTGGTCGCGGATCACTGCGGCAAGCTCCTCCTCGGAGAGGATCGGGATGCCGGCCGGATAGCGCGGGCCGGAAAGCTGCGACGGATAGGTGCGCCCCGCCAGGCCGGGGATCTGGGCCGCCGTGAAGGCGACCACCTCCACCTCCGCATCGTCGCGATAGACCACGTTGAAGTTGTGGAAATCGCGGCCTCCCGCACCCATCACGATCACCCTCCGCGCCACGGGCAGACGATAGAACGTGCGTTGTGACGCGATCACGAGTCGTTGTAGCGCTCGGCGGGAACGCGCTCCTGCGCCGGGGCGAGACCGCGGACGCGACGACCCAGCGGCGAAACGTGACGACGGCCGTCCAGGCGGTCGCCGAGGTCGCTCGCACCCACGACGTCGTGGTCACCCACGGCAATGGCCCGCAGGTCGGCCTGCTCTCCTTGCAGAGCGAGGCCTACGGGGAGGT
>DATGDO010000267.1:0-19421 GCA_035310805.1 Solirubrobacterales bacterium | reverse complement strand
TCAGGAGAGCTCGCTCGCCGCTTCCTGGCCGCCCTCAGCGCGGGCGACCAGGCGGCGGTGGGCGAGCTCGTCCATCCCGGGGTCGAGATCCGGACCGAGCGGACGGTCCACCGCGGCCGGACGGCGGCGATGGAGTGGTCGGGAAAGGTCTTCGATCACCTGGTGCGGCGCTACGTGCCGGTCGAGATCGAGGAGACCGAGAGCGGGTTGCTCGTCCACGCCGAGCTCCAGTACGTCTGGCGCGAGAGCGGTGAGGTGGGGGACACCTCGCGGGTCGCGATCGAGCTCGGCGTGCGCGACGGCCTGATCTCCTCCTGGTACCTGCTCGACGAGCCGGAGTAACCGGAGGCCGATGCTAGGGTTGGGTCAGGCCCGAGCCTGTACGCGAACCGCTCCAAACGTTGACCCAACACAATCGGCTTGGGGGTCGATTTCCGGCGATCCCTCGGGGTCGCCGGTAGACCGCCACCTGTGCAACACGGGTTACCAAGCCGGAGCGGAAAACGGCAGGCTGGAGCCTTCTAGCGGCCATCAGGCCGCACCATTCGGGAGCGGTGGCATGGGTCCCGCGGTTCCTGACGGGCGGCCACTCGAGCCCCGAATCTGATGGTGAAGCCGTGACGGATCCTGAGGTCATAGAGAACTACCTCGCGGACGACTCCCGCCGGCGCCCGGCGCCCGCCGGGGCCTTCAGCGGCGCCGCCGGTGGGTCGCCCTGCGGGGACCTCGTGCGAATCTCGCTCGTCCCCCGCGAGGGACGGATCGAGCGCGTCAGCTTCGACCGCGAGGGGTGCGCGGCGAGCGCCGCCGCCGCCTCGGCGACCGCCGCGCTCGTGGAGGGCACCTCGGTGCTCGAGGCCGCCCGGATCGGCCCGGACGAGATCGAGGCCGAGCTCGGCGGATTGGCGTCCACGCACCGTCACGCCGCGGTGCTCGCCGGCGACGCCCTCCACCGGGCGCTCTCTTCGCTGGCGGGCTCGGGCCTGCCGCTGGCGCAGGCCCCGGGCGGGCACGAGCGGGTGCTGGTGGCGCTCAGCGGCGGGGTCGACTCGGCGGTGGCCGCTCTGAGCGAGCGCGAGGCCGGGCGGGACGTGGTCGCGGTAACCCTGAAGCTCTGGGCCGACCGGCGCACGGACGGCGAGCGCAGTTGCTGCTCGCCGGAGCCCGTGCTCGGCGCGCGGCGGGTCGCCCATTCGCTCCGGATTCCGCACCTGACGCTCGACCTCGAGCGCGAGTTCCGCGCCGGCGTGGTCGGCCCGTTCCTGCGCGGCTACACGTACGGCCGCACCCCGAACCCCTGCATCCTCTGCAACGGCGAGCTGCGCATCGACGCGATGATCGACCTCGCCGACCGGCTGGGAGCGGCGAAGCTCGTCACGGGCCACTACGCCCGGATCGAGGACGACGGCTCGGGCCCGCTGCTGGCCACCGCGACCGATGGCGCCAAGGACCAGACCTACATGCTCTCGGCGCTCGAACCGGAGTCGCTCGCCCGGCTCCGGTTCCCGCTCGGTGAGCTGACCAAGCCCCGCGTCCGCGAGATCGCGGCGCGTGCCGGTCTCGAGGTGGCCGGGCGGCCCGAGAGCCAAGACCTCTGCTTCCTCGCCGGCCAGGGCAAGCGCGAGTTCCTCCGGCGCCACGCCGGTCTCGAGGACCGCCCCGGCGACGTGGTCGATCGCGCCGGCCGGCGCCTCGGCAGGCACAGCGGGCACCACAACTTCACTGTCGGGCAGCGCCGCGGTCTCGGTGTCGGCGGAGGGGAGCCGCTCTACGTGCTCGCCACCGACGCAGCCGCGAACCGGGTCACCGCCGGGACCCGCGATGAGCTCGCCACCCGCAGCGTGCGGCTCCGCGGCGCCCGGCTCCACCGTGACGCCCGGCGGGTCGACGGGGTCCGCCTCCGTTACCACTCAGCGAGGCGCGACTGCCGGCTGGAGCTGGGCGCGGCCGGCGAGGCCACGGTCGCCCTCGCAGAGCCGGTGGAGGGCGCTGCGCCCGGACAGGTCGCCTGCCTGATGGAGGGCGAGCTGGTCGTCGGGCACGGGATGATCGTCTAGCGACCTCACTGCCGCCTGGGTCATTCGCTGGCCGCGCGGATCCGCAGCGCATCGAGCGGCCGGGGGTGGCAAACCCACCCGCCGCTCGTCGTTCAGGGATCGAGGCGGACGCCGCCTTCCTAGACTGAGCGCGTGAAGGTCGAGGAGATCCGCCGGACCTACCTCTCGTTCTTCGAGGAACGGGGCCACCGCATCGTGCCCTCGGCGTCGCTGGTGCCGTCGGTGCACGATCCCTCGGTGCTGCTCACCACGGCGGGGATGCAGCCCTTCAAGCCCTACTTCATGGGCCGGGAGAAGCCGCCGGCGCCGCGGCTCGCCGACGTCCAGCGCTGCTTCCGCACCACGGACATCGAGGAGGTCGGCAATACCGCCCGGCATCTGACCTTCTTCGAGATGCTCGGCAACTGGAGCTTCGGCGACTACTTCAAGGAGCAGTCGATCCCCTGGGGCTGGGAGCTCTCGATCGAGGGCTTCGGCCTCGACCCCGAGCGGATCTGGGTGACCGTCTTCGAGGGCGACGAGGAGCTCGGGCTCGGCCCAGACGAGGAGGCGATCAAGATCTGGCGCGAGGTCGGGGTCCCGGACGAGCGAATCGTGCAGCTGCCTCGCTCGGAGAACTTCTGGCAGGCGGGACCCTCCGGCCCCTGCGGGCCCTGTTCGGAGATGTACCTCGATCGCGGTGAGCAGTTCGGCCGCCCGGGTGACCGCCCGGGCGACGACACCGACCGCTTCCTCGAGTACTGGAACCACGTCTTCATGACCTACGACCTCGCGGAGGACGGCATGCTCACCGAGCTGCCGATGAAGAACATCGACACGGGGATGGGGCTCGAGCGGATTGCCGCGATCCTCCAGGGCGTCGACTCGGTCTACGAGACCGACTCGCTGCGCCCGCTTATCGATCTCGCCGAGGGGCTATCCGGCCGCTCCTATTCGGACGGCGGCGCCACGACCCGCGCGATGCGGATCCTGGCCGACCATTGCCGGGGGACCGCGGCGCTGATCGCCGACGGCGTGGTCCCCTCGAACGAGGATCGCGGCTACGTGCTGCGCCGGATCATGCGCCGCGCGATCCAGCAGGGGCGCTCGATCGGGCTCGAGGCCCCGTTCATGGACCGCTTCGCCGACCGCGCGCTCGACCTGCTCGCGCCCGCCTACCCGGATCTCTCCGCCGAGCGAGACACCGTGATGCGCTGGGTCTCGGACGAGGAGGAGAGCTTCGGCCGCACGCTCGAGCGCGGCACGCAGATGCTCGCCGACCTCGTCCGTCACGCCCACGAGGACCGGACGTCCTGGATCGACGCCGAGGACGCCTTCAGGCTCCACGACACCTATGGCTTCCCGTACGACCTGACCAAGGAGCTTCTGGCCGCCGAGGGGCTCTCGGTGGACGACGAGGGCTTCGAGGAGCTGATGGAGGAACAGCGGACCCGGGCCCGAATGGGGACCGCGACCGCACACGGCTCCGAGGACCATCATGGCGCGGTGATCAGCTTCGCCTCGGCGGCGCCGCCGTCGCGCTTCGTCGGCTACGAGAAGCTGCGTGCCGAGACGAGCCTGCTCGCCGTCCTGGGCGACAACGGGCGCGCGCTGGTCAAGCTGGAGGAGAGCCCCTTCTACGCCGAAGGGGGCGGCCAGGTCGCGGACTCCGGCGAGATTCGCTGGGATGGCGGCAGCGCGCGCGTCGCCGACGTCTACCGGATCGGTGAGGACCAGGCGGTGGAGATCGAGAGCGCCACCGACGGCCTCGCTCCGGGGGCGAGGGTGGAGGCGGAGGTCGACCACGTCTCACGCTTCGCGACGATGAGGAACCACACGGCGACGCATCTTCTGCACGCCGCGCTGCGGGAGCGCCTCGGCACCCATGTCCGCCAGGCGGGCTCTGCCGTCCGGCCGGACAAGCTCCGCTTCGACTTCACGCACGGTGCCGCCCTCTCGGCCGAAGAGCTCAGGGACGTCGCCGACCGCGTCAACGAGTGGATCAAGGAGAGCCACTGGGTGCGGGCGCTCGAGATGTCCCGGATGGACGCCGAGAAGCTCGGCGCGATGGCGCTCTTCGGCGAGAAGTACGGCGACTGGGTCCGCGTGGTCGAGGTCGAGGGAGTCTCGCGCGAACTCTGCGGCGGTACCCACGTGCTCAACCCCGCCGCGATCGGGATCTTCGCGATCTCCTCGGAGGGCTCGAGCGCGGCCAACGTGCGCCGCATCGAGGCCCTCACCGGCCCGGCGGCGATCGACTGGTTCCGGGCCCGCTCGCGCGCGCTCAGCGAGGTGGGGAGGATCGTCGGCTCCGAGCAGGACCCGGCGGGCGGGGCCCGGCGCCTCGCCGAGCGCGTCGCGGAGCTCGAGAAGGAGACGAAGAAGGCCGGCTCCGCCGATCTCTCCAAGAAGGCCGAGGAGATCGCCGCCTCCGGTCAGAAGATCGGGGGGATCACGGTCTTCGTCGGGCACGCTCAGGGCGCCGACCAGCGCGCGCTGCTCGAGCTCGCCGACCGGATCAAGTCGCGGGCCGGTGAGGCCGCGGTCGTGCTTGGCGGCGCCGAGCCGGGCGAGGGCAAGGTGGCGCTCGTGGCGAGCTTCAGCAAGGACGTCGTGGACCGGGGCATCTCGGCCGCGAAGGTGATCCGTGAGGCTGCGCAGGTCGTCGGCGGCGGGGGCGGCGGCCGCGACAACGTCGCCCAGGCAGGGGGCCGGGACCCCGAGAAGCTCGACGAGGCGCTGGCCACGGCCAGGCAGGCCATCGAGGCCAAACTGGCCGGCTGATTGCTTGAGGGCACTGATCACATTCGGCCTCGCGGCAGCGCTCGCTGCGGCGGGGCTGATCGGGTGCGGGGGCAGCGACAGGCGGGAGGCCGGCACGGCCACCGTGCTGATGCTCACCGCCCCGGACTACCTGGATCCGCAACTGGCCTACGGCACACAATCCGGAGAGGCTGAATGGATCGCCTATACGCCTCTGCTCACCTACAGGCACGGGGACGCCCCCGATGGCACCCAGCTGATCCCTGGCCTGGCCGAGAGCCTTCCGCAGATCTCGCCCAACGGTCGGATCTATACGCTCAAGCTGCGCTCGGGACTGTTCTACTCGGACGGTCGAGCGGTGAAGGCAAGCGACTTTTCCTACACGATCGAGCGCGCGATCAAGCTGGGCTGGGGTGGCCGAGGCTTCTTCACCAGCAACATCATCGGCGCGAGGGAATACGAGACAGGGCAGGCGAGCTCGATCTCGGGGATCAGCACCGATGACAGCAGCGGGAAGATCACGATCCGGCTGATCAGGCCCTACTCCGCCTTCGCGAACGTGCTGGCGTTCCCGGCGGCGGGACTGGTCCCGAGCGGAACGCCGATGCGGAACCTCAGCAACGATCCGCCTGCGGGGGTCGGTGCGTACAGGATCACGGGCGTCGTCCCCAACAGGTCGTTCAACCTCGTCAGGAATCAGAGGTTCGCGGCATTGAAGATCCCGCGGATCCCCACGGGAAACCTCGCAAGGATCGTGGTCAGGATCGAACCGAATCCCAGGTCAGCCGTCGAGCAGGTGCTCTCCAACAGGGCGGACAACGTCGATCCGGCTACGACCCTCCCACTCGCCTTGTTGTCCCGCTTCCAATCGGCGGCTCCGGCGCGATTCAAGGCGGAACCGATCCCCTCCACGCTCTCCTTCTTCATGAACACGACGGTGCCGCCATTCAACAGCGAGCTCGCAAGGCGCGCGGTCGTGACGGCCCTGAACAGGCGCGCGCTGGCTCGGGCAGCGGGTGGGCTGCTGAGTCCTGACTGCTACCTGTTACCAGAGGGCATTCCGGGGCACCCCGGCGGTTCCTGCCCCTATGGAGAAGCGAGCGGTTACGGGAACCTTGAGGCCGGCCGTCAGCTCGTTCAGGCGTCCGGCACCGCCGGGCAGACCATCACCGTCTGGGGCGAGAAGGGTGAGCCCGAGCAGGCCTACGTTCGCTACTACGCCCGGCTGCTCGGCCGACTCGGCTATCGGGTCGGGACGAACCTGATCCCATCCTCCACCTACTTCAGGACGGTCGGCGCCCCGGCGGCAAGTCCGCAGACCGGGTTCGCGAGCTGGTTCAATGACTTTCCCAATCCGATCGACTTCTACCGCGTCATGGACGCCGACTCGGTTCGGGCGACACCCGGCGCCAACCTGGGCAGGGTGCAGGATCCGTTCATCCAGCAGCAGCTCGAGAAGCTGAATCTCGTGCCCGCCCAGGAGCTTCCCGCAGCCTCAGGTGGATGGCGCGCCCTCGACGAATACGTGGCGACCAAGGCCTACGCGGCGGTCTTCGGCTCGCAGGAGGTGCCTATTTTGATGAGCGATCGGATCGACCTCGATTCCGCAGTGACCCATCCGCTGTTCCTGAGCGACTGGAGCAGCTGGTCGCTCCGCTAGGCCAGTTCGGGCTGTCCGCGCCTGCCGTGCTCCCGACCTGGCCCTTAAGCGCAAATCACGTTTGACTCGCCGCCCGTGCGCGCTATATCAATCCGTCGGTGCATCAAGCACTCAAAGGCGATGATCAGCTTGGGCTGCAGCGCCAGGGCCTGGCGATCCTCTAGGACGAGTTCGGCCTGGCCGAGGCCGAGGTGGCTCCCGACAGCCCGGAGTCGGCCAGCGGGCGGCTGCCCGAGGCCGAGCGCGCCGCCGCCGCTACTCGATAGTTAGCCTGGTGCGCGTGCTCGCCCTCGATTACGGCACTGCCCGCTGCGGCTGTGCGATCTCGGACCCGACCGGGACCCTCGCGCGGCCGCTCGAGGCGGTGGAGCCGCCCGATCCTGCCGCCGTCGCGAAGCTGGTCTCGACCGAGGGAGCCGACCGCGTCATCGTCGGGCTGCCCACGACCCTCGGGGGCGAGGAGGGCGAGCAGGCGCGGGTCAGCCGGGCCTTCGCCGCGGAGCTGGCGGAGCTCCTCGATGTGCCGGTGGAGACTTACGACGAGCGGCTGACCACTCGGATGGCGGAGCGCAGCGCCCGGGAGGGCGCCCGGGCTCATCCCGACTCGCTGGCCGCGGCGCATCTGCTGGAGTCGTATCTGGCCCGGAGCTCCGCCGATGGCTGAGCGGCGGGGCGGCGACTGGTTCGCGGACACCGAGGGGAATCTGACCGCGCCCGCTGACGACCGGGCGCCATCGACCGACGAGTTCGGCCGCGACGACCCGGAGTCGCTCGAGCGCGAGCGGCGCCGCCAAGAGCGCGAGGCCCGGCGCAGCAAGTCGCGCAAGGCCAAGAAGGCGGCGAAGCAGCCGCTCGCCGCCGATGCTCCCGCTCAGTCGGCCGAGGACGCGCCCAAGCGCCCGGCTGCGAAACCCGCCGCCACAGCCGCGCCCTCCGCACCGGGCCCCCCGCGTCGCTCGGCCCGCGAGCGCGCGGCCGCCGGCCGGGCGGCGCTTCGCGGCCGGTTCGGGCGAGACGGGGGCGAGGCGCGCCCGCCGAAGACCGGCATGTTCGGCGGCCACAAACATCCCCGCCGGACATACAGGCGCCGGCGCATCCTGGCCCTCGCCCTGCTGCTGGTCGGCGCGCTCGTCGCCTGGTTCCTGATCGCCTTCTTTCAGCCGCCCCCCTTCGATCCCGGCGAGGGCTCCGGCGAGGCCATCGTCACCGTCCCAGCCGGGGCGACTGCCGGTGAGGTGGCGGATCTCCTCAGCCAGAGCGACGTCGTCTCCAACGGGAAGCTCTTCGAGTGGCGCCTTGAGCTCGCCGGCAAGAGCGACGAGATCCTCCCCGGGCGGTACGTGCTCGCCCACAAGATGAGCTACGGCGCCGCGATCGACCGCCTCACCGGTTCCGGCGGCCAGGTGACGGTCACCATCCCCGAGGGAGAGGCGCGCGACCAGATCGCACCGCAAGCCCAGGACCTCGGCCTGCAGGGCGACTACCTGGCGGCGACCAGGGCCTTCAAGGGCTTCGACCCCAAGAAGTACGGCGCCAAGGACCCCAAGTCGCTCGAGGGCTTCCTCTTCCCGGCGACCTATCAGGTCGACCCGGGGGCGAGCGTCGACCAGCTCGTCTCGGAGCAGCTGCAGGCGTTCCGGGAGAACATCGCCGGCGTGGACATGTCCTACGCGAAGTCGAAGAACCTGACCGTCTACGACGTCCTCACGATCGCCTCGATGATCGACAAGGAGGTGATGGTCGCCTCCGAGAGGCCCCTGGTCGCGGCCGTGATCTACAACCGCCTGAGCCGGGGTATGCCCCTGGGCATCGACGCGACGACGCGCTACGAGTTCCACAACTACACCGGGGACATCACCGGCTCGCAGCTCCGCTCTCCGTCGCCGTACAACACCCGCATCAACGCGGGCCTCACGCCGACCCCGATCGGGAACCCGGGGCTCGACGCGATCCAGGCGGCCGCCCATCCCGCCAAGGTGAACTATCTCTACTACGTGCTGAAGGCGAACGGCAACGGCCAGCACTGCTTCACGGCCAGCGGTCCCGAGTTCAACCAGCTCGTGGCCGCATACCAGGCCGGCCGGGCGCCCGCGAATTGCCACAGCTGAGCGCGTGGGTGAGCCCACCGTGAAGCGGCTCGCGGTGCTCGGCCATCCCGTCTCGCACTCCCGCTCGCCGGCGATGCAGACCGCGGCGCTCGAGGCGCTCGGGCTGTCGGGGGAGTGGAGCTACGAGGCGATCGACCTCGATCCCGCCGAGTTCGCGGAGCGCACCCGTGCCCTGCCCGGCCAGGGCTTCGTCGGAGTCAACGTCACGATCCCTCACAAGGAGGCCGCCCTCGCGCTTGCCGACGAGGCGTCCGCGGCCGCCCAGGAGATCGGCGCCGCGAACACGCTCAGCTTCGAAGCTGGCCAGATCCGCGCCGACAATACCGACGCGACGGGTCTGCTGGCCGCCCTGCCCGGGCCGGTCGAGGGCAGCACGGCCCTGATCCTCGGCGCGGGTGGCTCGGCGCGCGCCGCCGTCTGGGCGCTCGCCGGGCGCGGCGTCTCGGTGTCCGTCTGGAACCGGACGCCCGAGCGAGCGGACGAGCTGGTCCGCGATCTCGCCGGCGCCGGGGCGGGCACACCCGCTGAGGGCCACCTGGCGCCGGTCAGCGGCGAGCAGGCGCGTGCCAACGCATACGACCTGATCGTCAACTGCACCGCGATCGGAATGAGGGACGAGGATCCGTTCGAGCACCTGCCGCTCGACCGGGAGCGCTTCGACGCCGAGATCGTCCTGATCGACCTCGTCTACGCCGGATCCGAGAGCCGGCTGGTGAAGGAGGCCCGGTCGCGCAGGGCCTCCGCCGTGGACGGGCTCGAGATCCTGGTTCGCCAGGGAGCGGACTCGCTTCGCATCTGGACAGGTATGGATGCCCCGCTGGACGTGATGCGCGAGGCCGCCCGGCGCGGCTAAGGAAAGGAGAGTCGATGTCGGACCCGGGGGACACCCTGGACATCCCAGGCGGCGCGAAGCCCCCGAGGTTTGAGTCCGTCGTGCTAACTTTTGGTTAGTGCCGAAGCTCGAGCTCATCTCGGGAGGTTTGGAGTTGATCTCCGACGGGGTCGCTGACGCGAGTCCGCCCTCCCAAACGGAACGGCTGCCTGACGCGGAGGCCTTCGATGCGTACTCGCGCACGGTCTCCGGCGTGGCGGAGCGGCTCGGTCCGTCCGTCGCCCATCTCGCCGTCTACCGGCGCACCCGCCGCGGACGGGCGGAGGGCGCGGGCAGCGGCGTGGCGATCTCGTCGGATGGATACATGCTCACCTCGGCTCACGTGGTCGCCGGCGGGCACGGCGTCAGCGCCTCCTTCTCCGACGGCCGCGAGCTGGGCGCGGAGGTCATCGGGGCGGATGCCCTGTCCGATCTTGCCGTGGTGCGCGCCGATGCGCGCAATCTGACCCCGGCGCAGCTCGGGGACGCGGACGAGCTGCGGGTCGGCCAGCTCGTCGTCGCGATCGGGAGCCCGATGGGACTCGCCGGGACCGTGACGGCCGGTGTCGTCTCGGCTCTCGGGCGCTCGCTTCCCACGGGGTCGGGCTCGGCCGGGCGGCTGGTCGAGAACGTGATCCAGACCGACGCCGCGCTCAACCCGGGCAACTCCGGCGGCGCGCTGGCCGATGGCCTCAGCCGCGTTGTCGGCGTCAACACGGCGGTGGCGGGCGTGGGGCTCGGTCTGGCCGTTCCGATCAACGAGGCGACCCGGAAGATCATCTCCGCCCTGATCAAGGAGGGCCGGGTGCGGCGGGCCTACATCGGCATCGTCGGTGGCTCGCGGCCACTGCCGCCGAGGATCTCCTCGAGCCTCGGCCGCGACAAGGGCATCGAGGTGGTCGAGGTGGTCTCGGGCAGTCCCGCGGCTCGCGCCGGGCTTCGCGCCGAGGACCTGATCGTCGCGGTGGACGGGGAGCCGATGGGGGACGTCGGCGACCTTCAGCGCCTGATGGTCGCCGAGCGCATCGGGCAGGGCATCGAGGTCGACGTGGTGCGGGACGGCACCCTGCTCAAGGTCGACCTCATCCCCCGCGAGCTCGAGACCTAGGTTTCAAGCCCGCAACCGCCTTGCCGGCCGCGGCGGCCGAGAGGACCTCGATCCTGGCGGCCACGCGATGGGTAGCGGTGAAGAGGATGCCGAGGGTGCCCGGCTGGTCGAGCAGGAGCTGGAAGTAGGCGGGGGCGTTCTCTCCGGTGATCCCGATCAGGCCGAAGGCGGGGATCTCGACCTGCGCCTGGGCGGTCGACAGCACCCTGAGCGAGAGCTGATCCCCAACGTGGATCGGCTGGCAGCTGGGCTTGCGTTTGGCGCAGACGGGGCCCGCGACCACAGGCACCTTCTTGCCCCCGACCACGATCTTGGCGCTCAGCGACCGGCCGGCGGGAGGAGATGCGGTCGTGGTCGGCTGCGTGGTCGTCGCCCGGGTGCTGGTTGCGGTGCGGAGCGCGTGCTGCGGGACCAGGGCGGCCGCCAGGGTCGAGAGTCCCAGCAGGATCAGCATCACGATCAGCAGGCGTCGCGCCGCCATCAGCGGGGGCGAGGGGAGAGCTCGGCCGTCACGGGGCTCTCAACCATATGGCCGCCGCCCCGATCGACGCCGCGCTCGTCGCCCTGCTCGCGGTGGTCACGGTCAGCGACCTCCGCTCCCGGGTCGTCCCTGACTCGGCACTGGCCACGAGCTTCGCCCTGGCGATTCCGCTCCTCGCCTTCGCCGATCCGGAAGGGATCCCGGAGCGCCTGATCGCGGCGGCCGGGGCCGCCGGGTTCCTGCTCGCGGCGGCACTGATTCGACCGGACGGGATGGGGCTCGGCGACGTGAAGCTGGTGGGAGTGCTCGGGATCTACCTGGGCGGACGGGTGGTCGAGGCGCTGGCAGTGGCTTTCGCCCTCGGCTCGCTCACCGGACTGGTGCTTCTCGCTCGCCATGGATGGCAGGCGCGCAGACTGACGATCCCCTTCGCGCCGTTCCTCGCCGCCGGCGCCCTCGTCGCGATCGCGCCGCAACCCTGAGACCGGGGCGGCTGGGCGCGGCCATCTACGCTCCCCGCGTGACCCTGAGGTTCACGACAGCAGGCGAGTCCCACGGCCCCGGCCTGGTGGCGATCGTGGAGGGCCTCCCGGCCGGGCTGGAGCTCAACCGCGATCAGCTCGACCGCGAGATGGCGAGGCGTCAGCTCGGCCACGGGCGCGGGGGCCGCATGAAGATCGAGAGCGACGCGGTCGAGATCCGCTCCGGCGTCCGCCATGGGCGCACGCTCGGCAGCCCGATCGCCGTGCTCGTCGCGAACCGCGACTACCCCAACTGGGACGAGCGGATGAACCCATGGCCCGTCGATGGCGAGATCGAGGAGTCCCATCTGCCCCGACCCGGTCACGCCGACCTCGCCGGCGCGCTCAAGTTCGGCCACTCCGACGTTCGCAATGTGCTCGAACGCGCCAGCGCCCGGGAGACGGCGGCGCGGGTGGCGGCCGGCTCGATCGCGAAGGGGTTCCTCTCGGCCGTCGGCGTGAGCATCCACAGCCACGTGGTCCGGATCGCCTCGGTGACCGCGCCGGAGCGCGAGGACCTGGGCCCCGGGGACTTCGCGGCCGTGGACGAGTCGCCGGTCCGCTGCCTCGACTCCGAGACGTCGGCGGCGATGGTGGCAGAGATCGACCGGCTGCGGAAGCAGAACGAGTCGCTCGGCGGCATCTTCGAGGTCCGCGCCTTCGGGCTCGTGCCCGGCGTCGGCTCCCACGTCTCCTGGAGCGAGAAGCTCGACGGCCGGCTGGCCCAGGCGGTCTGCTCGATCCAGTCCGTGAAGGGCGTCTCCCTGGGTGAGGCCTGGGAGGTGGCCGGCAGGCCCGGTTCCGAGGCGCACGACGAGATCTTCTGGTCCGATGACCGCGGCTGGTACCGCGAGACGAACCGGGCGGGCGGCCTCGAGGGCGGGATGACGAACGGGGAGCCGCTCGTGATCCAGGCCGCGATCAAGCCGATCTCGACGATGACCCAGCCGCTCCGCTCGGTGGACACCGAGACCAAGCAGCCCGCCCAAGCGATGAGGGAGCGAACCGACTCGACGGTTGTGCCCGCCGCGGCGGTCGTTGCCGAGGCGATGGTCGCACTCGTGCTGGCCGGGGCCTACCGTGAGAAGTTCGGCGGCGATCACCTCGACGACGTGCTCTCGGCGCTTGCGGCATACAAGGAGCGCATCGGATGGCGGAGGTAACCAGAGGGGGCCCGCACCACGGGATCGTCTTCATCGGCTTCATGGCGGCGGGCAAGACGCGGGCCGCCCAGGCCGTCGCCGAGCGGCTCGGGCTCGGGGTGATCGACACGGACGATCTGCTGGAACGCGAGCTCGGCGAGCCGATCTCGACCTTCTTCGAGCGCGAGGGCGAGGCCGAGTTCAGGCGCCGGGAGGAGCGGCTGGTCGTCTCCGCCCTTAATGCCCTCGCGGCCCAGGTCGGTGGCGCGTCCTCGGTGGTCGCGCTGGGCGGCGGGGCGATCGAGAGCGAGGCGGTGCGCCGGGGCCTCGCCGCTCACCTGCCGGTCTGGTGCGACGTCGACGAGGAGGTCGCCTGGGAGCGCGCCTCCGGCTCGGGCCGGCCGCTCGCCGTCGACCGCGCCAGGTTCTCCGAGCGCTTCGCGCGGCGCCGGCCGATCTACGAGTCCCTCGCACGCGTGATTCTGCCGTCCGGCGCCAGGGAGGCAGCCGGCGCCGCCGCGCCCTGGCTGGCGGCGATGCAGAGCACGCCCGGCCTGAGGATGGCCTGGGCCGAGGCGACGGGCGGCGCCTACCCGGCGATCGTGGGAGAGGGCGCGATCGGCCTGCTCGGTGCCGCGATGGAGGCCGATCCCGAGGGGATGCCCGCCCGGATCTTCTGCGTGGCCGATATGGCCGCCCTCGAGCGGCACTCGCGCCTGCTGCCGCGCCGCGAGGCGACGATCGAGGTCGAGGGCGCTGAGTCCTCCAAGACGATCGCCGAGGCGGAGCGGATCCTGAGCGAGCTGGCCGCCGCGGGAGCGCACCGCGACGATTGCGTGCTGGCCTTCGGCGGCGGCGTGGTCGGCGACCTGGCGGGCTTCTGCGCGGCCACCTACCAGCGAGGCATCCCGCTGATCCAGGCACCGACCACCCTCGTCGCCCAGGTGGACTCCGCCTATGGCGGCAAGACCGCGGTGGACCTGCCGGAGGCCAAGAACTACGTGGGCGCCTACCACCAGCCCACCGCAGTCCTCGCCGACTCCTCGCTCCTCGCGACGCTTCCCGTTGAGGAGGTGGCGGCCGGGTTCGTCGAGGTGGTCAAGACCGGGCTGATCGCGGGCGGCGAGCTCTGGGACGAGGTCCGGCAGCTCCGCGAGCTCGATCCCGCCGCGCTCGGCGACGTGATCTTCCAGTGCGCCCGCACGAAGATCGAGGTGGTCGCCTCCGACGAGCGGGACGCCGGCCGCCGCGCCGTGCTCAACCTGGGACACACGGTGGGGCACGCGATCGAGGCGGTGACGGGCTACTCGCGCTACCGCCACGGCGAGGCGGTCGGGCTCGGGCTGCTCGCCGCGCTGCGCCTCTCGGGCGCGGACGCCCTCCGAAACCAGGTCGAGGGGCTGCTCGCCTCGCACGGGCTGCCCATCTCACTGGACCCGGCAATCGACGTCGATCGGGTCCTCGAGGCGATGGGACGCGACAAGAAGGCCACCCGGGAGGGCCTCGGCTTCGTGCTGCTGGAGGAGCCGGGGCAGCCGCGCTGGGGGCAGCGAGTGGAGCCGGATCAGGTCCGCGCCGCGTTGAAGGAGATCCGAGCCACCTCCGCAGTCGAGGGCGAGGAGGTAGGCGGCTCATGATGGTGGCCAGAACCAGGAACCGCGTCGAGGTGCTGCACGGCGTCAACCTCGACATGCTCGGCAGCCGGGACCGCCTGATCTACGGCGACTTCACGCTCACCGAGCTCGAGGTGAAGATCAAGCGCTTCGCCAGGGAGATGGAGCTGGAGACCGCGTTCTTCCAGACCAACTCGGAGGGCGAGTTCGTCGAGCACCTGCACCGGCTGCCCGAGATCGCCGACGCGGCGATCGTCAATGCCGGCGCCTGGACCCACTACTCCTGGGCGATCCGCGACGCCCTCGACCTGACCGGGATTCCGACCGTCGAGCTCCACCTCTCCGACATCTCCAAGCGCGAGGAATGGCGGCGCCACTCCGTCTTCGAGGGGCTCGACCTGCTCGTGGCGCAGATCTACGGCAAAGGCCCGGACGGCTACAAGGAGGCTCTCCAGTTGATTGCGGAGAGGCTAGGGGTATGACGCGGGGGGAGCGGCTGGCCGCACTGCTCGCCGAGCGTGAGCTGGACATGCTTTTCGTCTCCGACCTGGTCAACGTCCGCTATCTGACCGGTTTCACCGGCACCAATGGGGCTTGCCTGGTCGGGAGCGAGGAGCGGATCTTCTTCACCGACTTCCGCTACACGGAGCGTGCCGAGCGCGAGGTCGCGGCGGAATGGGAGCGTCCCCAGGCCGAGCGCGAGCTGCTGCCGCAGATCGTCGGCCGGATGTCGGGCAGAGTGGGGTTCGAGGACCACAAGCTGAGCGTCCGGCAGCTCGCTCGAATCGAAGCGGCCGCGGGCGACGGCGTCGAGCTGGTCGCTGCGGGCGAGCTGGTGGAGGAGCTCCGCGCGATCAAGGATTCCGACGAGCTCGAGCGGATCGCGGTCGCGGCCGATCTGGCCGACGACGTCTTCCGTTGGACGGTCGAGCGCGGCCTCGCCGGCAGAATCGAGCATGACGTGGCGCGGGACTGCGAGTCGCGTATCCGCGAGCTCGGAGCCGAGCCCTCGTTCCCGCCGATTGTGGCCGCGGGCGAGAACGGGGCGCTGCCACACGCCGAGCCCGGACGCCGGGAGATCGCCCGCGGCGAGCTCGTGGTCTTCGACATGGGCACCTTGCTCGATGGATACTGCTCGGACTGCACCCGAACGTTCGCCACCGGCGATCCCGGCGAGGACGCCCGGGACGTGTACGAACTCGTCCGCACGGCCCAGGAGGCGGCCCTCGGGGCCGTGCGCCCCGGGGCCATCGGCAAGGAGGTCGACGCGGTCCCGCGCGAGATGATTGCCGAGGCCGGCCACGGGGATCGCTTCGGCCACGGCACCGGCCACGGCGTCGGCCTCGAGATTCACGAGGGGCCCCGCCTCGCCACCACCTCAGCCGACGTGCTCCGGGAGGGCAACGTGGTCACCGTGGAGCCGGGCGTGTATCTGCCGAGCCGCTTCGGGGTGCGGATCGAGGACCTGGTGGCGGTCACGGCCGAGGGCTACCGCAACCTCAGCGGGCACCGGAAGGAGCTCCAGGTCGTCGACTGAGGGTGGGCTGTGTAGGGGCCCCTCGCCCTCGGGTCGCCCCCCGAGCACGCCGCCGTTGTCGACGACCTTCGAAGGCTACGCGGTCGCCGGGGCCTCGATCGGCCCGCCCGCCGGTTCGCCCCCGCGCCGGATGTGGGCGCCGAGCAGGGGGAAGATCAGCGTGGAGATGATCGCGGCGCCGACCAGGCCCGCGGCGGTGGACGTCTTCATCTGCCCGGCGTCGATGGCGAGCGTCGTGATCGCCACCACCAGCGGCAGCTCGGTGGCGCAGTAGACGGCGAGCGCAAACCGGTCGCGCAGAGCCAGGTGGCTGCGATAGAGCAGCAGGGCCGGGACGCCGCGGACGATCAGGAAGAGCGCGACGAACATGGGGACCTTGAGCAGTGCGGTTGTGCTGGAGGTCAGCGCGTCGAGGTCGAATGCCATGCCGCTGGTGACGAAGAAGAACGGGATCAGCAGCCCATAGCCGACTGCGGTGAGCTTCGAGTCGAAGACCGTCAACTCGCGGCCGCGAAGCGCGACGCGGGTGATCATGCCGGCGACGAAGCCGCCCAGCAGCAGGTCGAGCCCGAGCTGGGCAGCCAGCGCAACGAGGCTGAAGACCAGCACCACGGCGAGTCGCACCGCGAGCTGGCTCGAGGTCTCGAAGGTCCTTTCCACCAGCGGCCATCCTCGCCAGGCTGAGCGCACGGCGAGGATGCCGGTGAACACGGCGAGCGCGATGAAGACCAGCAGCACGACGGCCTCGTGGATCGGATGTCCTGTCGAGAGAATCAGCGTCACCAGCAGGATCGGCCCGAACTCGCCGATCGCGCCGGCGCCGAGCAGATAGGTGCCGAACTTCGTCCGCATCTCGCCGGCGTCGCTCAGGATCGGGATCAAGGTGCCGATCGCCGTGGTCGCCATCGCCGACCCCGTGTAGAGGAACGAGAGGATGATGCCGGCCGAGGCGAGCACGCCGCCGATTCCGTAGGCGAGGATCAGGGAGATGCCCCAGCCCAACCCGGCGAGCTGCAGGGGCCGCCCCTTGATCCGGTCGAAGTCGATCTCGTAGCCGGCGAAGAAGAAGAGCATCCCCAGCCCGAGGTCCCCGAGCAGCGAGGTGGTGGGATCGACGCTCGCGATGTCCGCCCCCTGAGGCCCGATCAGGATCCCGAGCAGCAGCTCGAGGACCACCACCGGGATGGTCACCTTCGGAGCGAGCGCCATCACGATCACGGCTGCGGCCGCCGCGGCGATCACCATGACCAGGGCCGAGGTCTCGTCCACGCCGGCGGCGACGGTCGAGGCGATCGGCAGCCCGGGCATCGGGGGGCACTCTAGGCCCAGGTCCCGATGCCAGCCGCTCGGACCAGCGGATCCGCAGGGGCATCGAAGCGGTTTCGGCGATCAGTCCTCAGGCTCTCGGTACGCTGCGCCGCGATGCCTGACCGACAAGCGGCCCGAGCGGGGTGAGGGTCGGCATACATCTGCCCCTGATGGAGTTCCGGGGCGAGGGAGTGTCCCTCTCGCGATTGACGGGTGCCGTCGACGCTGCTCGGGACTGCGGTCTCGCCGCAGTCTCGGCAAACGATCACTTCCTCTTCTCGACCCCGTGGCTCGACGGCCTCACCGCCCTTGCGGCGGTCGTGGAGCGCTCCGGGGAGATGACCCTTGCGACCACCATCTCGCTCGCGGCGCTTCGGGGCCCGGTGCCGCTCGCCAAGACCCTGGCGGCCCTCGACATTCTCTCGGAAGGCCGGCTGGTCGCAGGTGTGGGCCCGGGTTCGTCCAGCGGCGACTACGGCGCGATGGGGGTTCGCTTCGAGGAGCGGTGGAAGCGTTTCGACGAGTCCGTGGCGGCCTTGCGCGCATTGCTCCGTGGCGAGCCGCCCCCGGAGCCAAGGTATTTCGCGCTTCCCGAGGCGAAGCTGGAGCCTCGCCCGTACCAGGAAGACGGGATTCCCATCTGGATCGGCAGCTGGGGGTCGGACGCGGGCCTGGCCCGCGTCGCGCGCCTCGCCGATGGCTGGCTTGCCTCCGCGTACAACACGACTCCGGATCGGTTCGCCGCCGCGAAGGAGTCCCTTGCGCAGCAGCTCGGCCGCCGCGGCCGCGACGCGGATGGGTTCCCAAACGCCCTCGTCACCATGTGGACATGGGTGAGCGAGGATCGCGCCGATGTCGCTCACGTGCTCGACGACCTCCTCGCCCCGCTGCTCAAGCGTGACCCCGGTCAGCTACGCAAGCAGGTGTGCGTCGGATCGGCCGAGCACTGCGCGGAGCTTCTCTCACGGTTTGCGGCGGCCGGGTGCCAGTGGGTCCAGCTCTGGCCCCTGGGCGACGAGCGACGGCAGATCGAGCGTCTCGCCGCAGAGGTGGTGCCGCTTCTCCCCTGAGTGGTCCCGGGGGAGCTTATGCCGGCTTGCGGGCGACCACGGAGATGCTCTCCACGCCATAGGTGCTGCAAGCGTCGAGGGCCCGCTCCGAGATGAAGCGGTAGTCGTTCGTCCGGGTCTCGCCCACCGAGAGCCCGGTCCCCTCGATCGCATCCGAGTAGTTCTTCCGTGGGATTGCACCTGCGATGCATGCCGCCCAGAGCTCGGTGTTGCGCCGCGTCCTCTCCTTCAATGGCTTCGCGCTGACGATGTCCGCGACGGCGAGGCGCCCGCCCGGGCGCAACACCCGCGCGGCCTCGGAGAAGACCCGGGCCTTGACCGGCGAGAGGTTGATCACACCGTTCGAGATCACCAGGTCGAAGCTCTCGTCCTCCAGGGGAAGATCGTCGATCGAAGCCTGAGCGAAGTCCGCCTGGTCAATGCCGGCTTCGTCCCGCAGGCGGGTCGCCTTCCGAACCTGCTCGGGGGTGAAGTCCAATCCGAGTACGGCCCCGCTCTCTCCGACCTGAGCGGCGGCGCAGAAGACGTCGGTGCCCGACCCGCTGCCGAGGTCAAGAACCTGATCTCCCTCGTCGATCGAGGCCAGATCGAAGTGGTAGCCGACGCCGGCGAACGAACGGAGCGCCTCCGCCGGGACTCGATCCAGGAGGGCTTTCGGGTAGCCGAGAGTCTCGGCCAGCCCGCGGCCGGTCTCGAAGTGAAGCCCCGCGTCCTCCCCCTCGGCGACCTGCCGGTACATGTCCTTGATCCGTGACTCGAGCTCGTCCGCCTCGACGAGCGAGGTCGCGTCAAGCTGAGGCAAGTTCTTCGCTTGCTCCATGGCGACGTCTGAAGCCGTTTCTTCCTGCTCGGTCATCCTGATCTCCCTTCGTGGTTACCACATGTTCGACGATCCGCGCGAGAAAGAACTGCGCGATGCCGTGCACCGCTCCATCGGCCGGCTCTCCGGGCTGAAGCCGAGAGGCTCGGCTGAGCGGTGGGCGGCTAGCCTTCCGGTCCCTTGATCAGCACGAACCAGTTCAAGAACGGCACCCACATCGAGGTCGACGGCACGATCTTCCGGATCGTCGAGTTTCAGCACGTGAAGCCCGGCAAGGGCGGCGCCTTCGTGCGCTCCAAGCTGAAGAACGTGCGCACCGGGCAGGTGGTCGACCGCACGTTCAACGCGGGCGTGCGGGTGGAGCAGGCCATCCTCGACAAGCG
>DATGDO010000266.1:0-2987 GCA_035310805.1 Solirubrobacterales bacterium | reverse complement strand
ATGCTCGCGTGATCCTCGAGGTCGACCAGCTGGGCGAACTGGAGCAGGGCGAGATCCTGGTCGCTCCGGTGACCTCGCCGAGCTGGACGCCGGTCTTCGGCAAGCTCGCCGCGGCCGTCTCGGACATCGGCGGGATCATGTCCCACGCCGCGATCGTCTCCCGTGAGTACGGGCTGCCCGCCGTCGTCGGCACCGGCAACGCCACGGCGCGGATCAAGACCGGCGATCGCCTGCGTGTGGACGGCGAATCCGGGACCGTCACGATCCTCTCCTGAATGACCGACGCCCGCTACGACGCCGTCATCGTCGGAGGGGGCCATCACGGCACGATCATCGCCCCGTACCTGGCGCGCGCCGGGATGTCGGTGCTGGTGCTGGAACGGAGCCCCCACCTGGGGGGCGGGGCCTGCTCGAGCGAGGGCCCGGCGCCGGGCTTCCTGATGAACCACTGCAGCCACTGGACCCGCTTCTACGGTCACCCCGCCTACCGCGACTTCAATCTCCGCGACGAGGGGCTCCGCTACCTCTTCCCCGAGCAGAACGAGGGGATGATCTTCGACGACGGCTCCTCCCTGATCGGCTACTCCGCCTCACGCGTCGTCGACCCCGCCACCGGGCATCAGGAGCGCTCGCAGGAGAACGTCCGCAGGACGTTCGGGCAGATCGCTCGCTTCTCGGAGCGAGACGCTGAGACCTATCTCGAGCTGCTCGACGCCTACGAGAGCCACTGGAAGGGCGCCTTCCGGCGGCATCGGTTCAGCGAGCCGCCTGCCTGGGGGACCCCGGATCCGCTCGAGGAGCTGATCGGCGTCCCGGGGTCCCGCATCGAGCCCGTGCATCAGTTCATGACGCTCGGCCAGCTCGCCCGCGACTTCTTCGAGAGCGCCGAGCTCCAGATCCTCTTCATGCGGGCGGCGACCACCTCCACGGGCTGCTTCCCGGACGACGTCCCGGGGCTCCAGGGACTGGTCCACACCATCCCGCTGACCCTCTCGTTCGAGCCGGCGGCGATCGCCATCGGCGGCAGCCAGGCGATCACGGACGCGCTGGTCTCGGCCGGCGAGAAGCTCGGGGTCGAGTACGAGACCGGCCGCGACGTCGCCCGGGTCCTGGCCCAGGGAGGAAGGACCGCCGGGGTCGAGCTCGCCGATGGATCGAGGATCTCGGCCGACCTGGTGGTCAGCAACCTCGGTCTGCCGCAGACGTTCCTGCGCCTGTTGCGGGATCAGCCCGTGGAGGAGGGACTGCTGCGGCGGATCCGCAACATCCACTATGACCGCGGCCAGCTGCTCTGGGCGAACCTGGCGATCTCCGAGCCGCCGGACTATCGGGCCGAGCGTGAGAACCCCGGCGTCGGCGCACAACCGCGCCTCTATTGGGGGCCGAAGGACGTCGACGAGCTCGCCCACCGCTACCGGGCCGAGATCTCGCTGAACGGCTTCGCCAAGCGACCTTACGTACTGTGCTCCGTCGACAGCCTCTGGGACGAGACCCGCGCCCCGGCCGGCAGCCAGATCGTCGGGGTCGAGGAGTTCGCGGCCCCGAGGCGCCTCTTCACCGCCGACCGCTGGAAGCGGATCAAGGAGGAGTTCACCGACAATCTGCTGCGGGAGTGGTCGCACTACGCGCCGAACATGACCCGGGACAATCTGATCGCCTCACGTGTCTACGGCCCAGATGACATCGAGCGGCAGCGCCCCGACATGATCGAGGGCGGCTACTCGACGGGAAGCACGATCGCCTCCCAGCTCGGTCGCTTCCGGCCGGTCCCCGAGCTGAGCGGATACCGGCTGCCCCTCGAGAACCTCTACGACTGCTCGGCCAACCTCCACTCCGGCCCCGGGATCGGCCGAGGCTCGTCCCTGAACTGCTACCGCGAGATCGCCCGGGACCATCACCTGGAGACGGTGCCGGCCGTGGCATGAGCTCCGAGCGGCTCGCCGGCAAGCGCGTCATCGTCACCGGCGCCGCCCAGGGTCTGGGCCGGGAGTTCGCATTGCACCTGGCGGACCTCGGCGCGCGGGTGCTGGCGTCGGACGTGCGGGAGGACGGGCTCGCGGAGACGTGCGACCTGGCCGGAGGGAGGGCGGGGGAGCTGCGCAGCGCCACCGCTGACGTCAGCTCGCCGGAGCAGACGCTCGCGCTTGCCGATGCCGTCCGCGACGCCTTCGGCGGAGTCGACGCCCTGGTCAACAACGCGGCGATCATCGCGGGCCTGAGGCGTTGCCCCTTTGACGAGATCCCCGAGCAGGAGTGGGATCGCGTGCTCAGCGTCAACGCCAAGGGGCCCTGGCTGTGCGCGAGGGCGGTGGTGCCGCTGATGCGTGAGGGCGGCGGGGGCTCGATCGTCAACCTCTCCTCGGAGGTGGCCTTCTCAGGCTCGCCCGAGCTGGCCCACTACGTCGCCTCGAAGGGGGCGGTGATCGGACTCACCCGCGCCCTCGCCACCGAGCTCGGCCCACACGGGGTCAGGGTGAACGCGATCGCCCCCGGATTCATCGAGACCTCGGCAAGCAGGGGCCTGCTCGGGGGCCGAACCTACGATGCGAGCATGACGCCGCTGCGCAGGGTCGGACAGCCGGAGGACCTGCTCGGCGCGCTCACCTTCCTGCTCTCCGACGAGAGCGCCTTCGTCACCGGCCAGACCTTGCTGGTCAACGGGGGGCGGCTCAAGCAGTGACGCTCCTCAGCGGCGGTCCACCACCCGGATCGCCTTGCCCTCGCTGCGGGGGATCGCGCCGGGCTCGAGCACCGAGACGGCGATCCGGATGCCGGTGTGCTCCCGGAGCAGCAGCTCGAGGCGCTCGCCGAGCTCGGCCCGATCGACTCCCTCGGCTTCGGGCTCGCACTCGACCCTGACCTCGTCGAGGTGCCCGTCCCGATCGACGATCAGCCGGTAGTGGGGGCCGACCTCCTCCGTGTCGAGCAGCAGCCGCTCGACCGTGGAGGGGAAGAGGTTGACGCCGCGGATGATCAGCATGTCGTCG
>DATGDO010000265.1:0-4465 GCA_035310805.1 Solirubrobacterales bacterium | reverse complement strand
TCACCGGCTTCGGCAAGTTCGCTGTGGCCGAGCGCGGCCCGCGACAGGGTGTCAACCCGCGCACCGGAGAGCGGATCTTCATCCCGGGCGGGAAGGTGCCGCGCTTCTCCGCCGGCTCCGGATTGAAGAAGAAGGTCAAGGGCGGCTAGCACCGGAGCGGCATTCGCGGACCGGCTGGCGGCGCTTGTCGACGAGCGCCACAGCCAGGTATGCCTGGGCCTCGACCCGGAGCCCGCCTCGCTGGCGCCTGATTCGGCGCCCGACGCCGATCTCGCCGGGATCGCAGAGCGGGCCGCCGCGGCCGTCTTCGAGCACTGCCGGCGCCTGATCGAGCAGGCGGGGCCCGCCTGCGTCGCGGTGAAGCCTCAACTCGCCTGCTTCGAGCGCCTGGGTGCTCCCGGATGGCGGGCCCTGGGCGAGGTCTGCTCGGCGGCACAGCGCGCCGGCCTGCTGGTGGTGGCCGACGGCAAGCGGGGGGACGTCCCCGTCACCGCCAAGGCCTACGGTCAGGCCCTGGTGGGCGATACCGAGACACCGTGGGGTCCGGTGCCCGGCCTCGGCGCCGATGCGTTCACAGCCAACCCGCTGCCCGGCGAGGACGCGATAGAGGTGCTCGTCGACGCTGCCGGCGACGCGGGGGCCGGGGTTTTCCTCCTCGTGCGGACCTCCAACCCCGGCGCGGCGCGATTGCAGGACCTCCAGGTGAGCCGTCCCGGGACGGGAAGCGGAGCAGGGGGCGACGATGTCGGCCCCTTGCACGAGCAGCTCGCGGCCCTGGTGGCGGAAAGCGCCCCCCGCCTGGCCGGCGGCTGCGGCCTCTCCGGGCTGGGCGCCGTGGTCGGCGCGACCGCACCTCAGCACCTCGGCCGGCTGCGCGAGCTGATGCCCGACTCGGTCTTCCTGATCCCGGGGGTCGGGGCGCAGGGCGGCAAGCCCGAGGACCTCGGCCCGGCACTCGCCGTGGGCAGGCCGGCGGCGGTGCTCGTCGCCGCCTCGCGAAGCATCGCCGGAGCCGAGGATCCGGCGGCGGCGGCGGAGGAGCTGCGGGCGGCCGTTTGGAGCCTTGTCTAGTTCCGCCGCGACCTTGGTGGCGGTGGGTCCGGCCACGACCTTCGTGCCGGTGGGTCCGGCTGCGACGTTTGTTTGGCGGCCGCCTGTTCCGGTACGGGTACCATCGCGGCCCGCGGATGCCGGACTACAAGCCGAATCAAATCGTCCGTGTGTTCGCCGTGATGGCTCTGATCGCGGCCTTCGTCCTGGTCGTCTTGGTGGTTGCGACCTCCGGTGGAGGTTCCGGCAGCGGAGCCGACGGCGGCGCGCAGAAGGCCGCCGTCAGCAAGGCGGGGCAGAGGGCCGTTCGCAAGGGTGTCTGGGTCGTGCACTCCGGTGACACGCTCGGCGCGATCTCGGTGAAGACCGGCATCGACGAAACCACCCTCCAGGCGCTCAACCCGGACCTCGATCCGCAGGCCCTCCTCGAGGGCCAGCGGATAGCGTTGCGCTGACGGTGCGTGGATTCGAGGGCAGGTGGGGCAGGGGGCACGCTCGCGCTGCAATCGCGCTCGCGCTGGCGATCGCGTTCGCCGGCCTCATGGACGCGACTGCGACCGCCCAGAAGGATGCTCCCGCCCGCACGGGTGGACCCGCGGCCCCCGCGCAGCCGGCCACCGCGGGGGGGCCGAAGCTGGACGCGAGGGCGTGGATCCTGATCGACCCGAGGGACGACTCGATCCTGGCGAGCAAGTCCCCCGACAAGCGTCTGCCGATCGCCAGCACGACCAAGCTGATGACGGCCTACCTCGCGCTCAAGAACCTGAAGCCGAACCAGACGATCGCGGCACCGGCGTATCACCCGAGCGCGTCGGCCGAGATCGAGCTGGGATTGCGACCCGGCGAGCGGATGAAGGTTCGCGATCTTCTCTACGGCCTGCTGCTGCCGAGTGCCAGCGACGCCGCCGAGACCCTGGCGACCGGCGTCTCCGGGTCGGTGCCCGCCTTCGTCGCCGCGATGAATCGGGCGGCGCAGCAGCTCGGCCTCACCGAGACCAGCTACGCGAATCCGATCGGGCTGGACGACCCGCAGAACTACTCGAGCGCACGGGACCTGGTCACCCTCGCGTCGATCCTGCTTCGCGATCCCCTCTTCGCCCGGATCGTCGACACCCCGAGCGCGACGCTGCGCAGCGGCGATCACCCCCGGCAGGTGACGAGCCGGGACGCCCTCCTCAACCAGGTGCCGTGGATCGACGGCGTCAAGACCGGCCACACCCTGGGCGCCGGCTACGTCCTGGTCGGGTCGGGGACCCGGCACTCGACCACGCTGATCTCCGCTGTCCTCGACACCCCGGACGAGGCCACCCGGGACGCCGACACGCTCAGGCTGCTCAGCTACGGGTTCTCCCTCTACCACCCGGTTCAGCCGGTCCATCGAGGAGAGCAGCTCGCCGACCCGAAGCTCGACTGGCGCGGCGACCACCTCTCGCTGGTCGCGAGGCGACCCCTGCGGATCAGTGTCCGGCGGGGTCAGCGTGTCGCGACCCACGTCACCGCTCCCGACCAGGTCAGCGGACCCGTCCGGCAGGGACAGGTGCTCGGGCACGTCACGGTCAGCGTCGACGGCAAGCCCGCCGCCGCGAGCCCGCTGGTCGCGGCCCACGCTGTGTCCGCGGCGACCGCCCTCGACAAGGTGATCTACATCGCCCAGAATCCGTTCGTGCTGATCGGGTTGGGCGCGATCGTGATACTTGTAGGGCTGCTGCTGACGGGGCGACGGCGCCGGTCTCCAGAGCCGAAGGCTCCCGGGCCGGAACCTCGAAGAGAGAGGCGGCAGGCCCCACAACAGCGGACCCCGGAGGAGAGGCGCAGGATGCACGAGGAGAGGATGCGCAGGAGGCGCGAGAGGATTGAGCGGGACGGAGGCGCCGGATGATCCTTACCGTCACTCTGAACGCCGCCATCGACCGCACCGTCGCGGTGCCGAGCTTCCGGCAGGGGCATCGGCATCGCGCGGTCGAGGCCAGCACCGTCGCCGGGGGCAAGGGCGTGAATGTCGCCCGCGCGCTCAAGCTGCTCGACCGGCCTGTGATAGCCACGGGTCTCGCCGGCGGCCCGACCGGGGCCCGCCTGATGGAGCGCCTGGCGGAGGAGTCGATCCTCACGGACTTCACCTGGATCGCCGGCGAGTCGCGGACCAACCTCGCCGTGGTCGATCCCACCTCCGGGGAGCAGACCGAGATCAACGAGCGCGGACCTGACGTGAGCGGCGAGGAGCTGGACCGGTTCCTGGAGAAGCTCCTCTATCTGGCCCGCGGGGCCCGGCTCTGCGTGATCGCCGGCAGCCTGCCGCCGTCGGTTCCGGCTTCCTTCTCCGCCCGGATGGTCGAGGAGCTCAAGGCGCTCGGCGTCGAGACGATCGTCGACACCGAGGGCGAGCCGCTGCTCGCCTCGCTCCGCGCCGGGCCCGCCGCCGTGACGCCGAACGTGCGCGAGGCGGAGGGAGCAGTCGGCCACGAGTTCAACGACCGCGAGGACGCCATCCTCGGCCTGCGCAGCCTGGTCGAGCTCGGTGCGACCGACGCGGTGATCACCCGGCCGGAGGGCTGCGTCGCCTCGCTGCTCGGGGCCGACGATCGACGCCACGCCTATGAGGTGACCGCGCCCGAGCTCGAGCCGGTCGCCACGGTCGGCTCCGGCGACGCTTTCCTGGCCGGCTTCGTCGCGGCTCGCTACGACGGCCGCGCCCCGGAGGAGTGCCTGCGCTTCGCGGTTGCCTGCGGCGCCGAGTCGACGCAGCACTTCGGTGCCGGCGGCATCGACCCCGCGGAGGTGGAGCGCCTGCTCGCGGGCGTCGAAGCGCACGAGCTCGAGGCCCCGGCCGCCGTCTAGCTTTCCCGGCACGAAGCGGGTTCGGCGCGCAGGGCGCGCTATTGCCGCTGTTATCATCGACGGGCGTTGGTGAAGGACCTCCGAATCGCCGCAAGCACCGCATTTCCGGCCCCGCGACGCGGGGTTTTTTCGTCCGCGAACGAACGTAGGGTGGGCCAATGGAAGTAGAGATCGGCCGCGGCAAGAAGGGCCGCAGGGCATACGGCTTCGACGACATCGCGATCGTTCCCTCACGGCGGACCCGCGATCCCGACGACATCGACATCACCTGGACCCTCGGTCCGTATCGCTTCGAGCTGCCGCTGCTGGCCTCGGCGATGGACGGTGTGGTCAGCCCCAAGACCGCGGCCCTGATCGGCAAGCTCGGCGGGCTCGGCGTCCTCAACCTGGAGGGGATCTGGTCCCGCTACGAGAACGCCGACGAGAAGCTCGATGAGATCGCGGCGGCGCCGCAGCCGGTCGCCACGCGGATCATGCAGGAGATCTACGCTGAGCCGGTCAAGGCCGAGCTGATCGCCAAGCGGGTCGAGGAGATCAAGGCGGAGGGCGCCGTAGCGTGCGGCTCGCTCACCCCGCAGAA
>DATGDO010000264.1:0-8971 GCA_035310805.1 Solirubrobacterales bacterium | reverse complement strand
TCATGCGAAGGTCGGGGGCCGAAGACGTACTGCCCCGACACGAGGAGTGATCGATGGCCAAGGAGTACGTGTTCCTGGACGAGTGGGACGTCGACGCGCTGCAGGAGACGGGGTTCAACGCGATCGCCGACGGTCGGACTACCGAAGTGGTGGCCCCTCTACATCGAGGTCGACGGCGACGAGGCCTCCCACGCCGAGCCTCCCCTCCTCCGCTACCTCACCCCGATCATGCGGCCGATCTTCCGCTGGAACCACAACTGGTCCGCGGCGCGGGCGAAGGAGGGGCTCGAGCCGTACACCCGCTCCTCCAGCTGATTCGGGACGGTCAGCCTCGCCAAATAGTCTGCCGGGCATGCCCTCGCTCCAGTCCCGCTATCCGCGAATCTCGGGGTACGGATTCCTCTCTGACTGCCACACGGGCGCGCTGATCTCGCCGGAGGGATCGGTCGAGTGGCTCTGCCTGCCGCGCTTCGACTCGGAGAGCGTCTTCGGCTCGCTGCTCGACCGCACCGCCGGCTTCTGGCGGGTCGGGCCCCCCGGCCTGGTGGCGCCGGTCAGCCGCCGCTACGAGCCCGGCACCAACGTCCTCGAGACCACCTGGATGACCGGTTCCGGCTGGATCGTCGTCCATGACGCGCTCACCCTCGGGGACTGGCGGCAGGAGAACGACTACGAGCCGCACCGCCGCCCCCCGCCGGACGACGAGGCCGAGCACGTGCTCGTGAGGACGGTGGAGTGCGTGCAGGGGGAAGTGGACGTGGAGATGATCTGCCAGCCGGCCTTCGACTACGGAGCGAGACGGCTCGACTGGCAGCGGCGCGGCGACTCGGGGACCGACGCAGAGGTCACCCACGACGACGTCCGGCTGATCCTGACTGGCGACCTGCCCCTCGGGGTGGACGGCTCGGACGCCCGCGCCCGGCACCGGATGAAGGCAGGCGAGGTCCGCTACAGCGCCCTCAGCTGGGGGCCCGCCCCGATCCCGCCGAGCTCGGCCGAGGACAGCCGGGAGCGGCTGCACCGGACGGTGGACTTCTGGCGCCGCTGGCTGGAGGGCGGCAGCTTCCCGGACCACCCATGGCGCGATTACCTGCAGCGCTCCGCGCTCACCCTGAAGGGCCTCACCTACGCGCCGACCGGCGCGTTGATCGCGGCGCTCACCACCTCGCTTCCCGAGACCCCGGGTGGCGAACGCAACTGGGACTACCGCTACACCTGGATCCGCGACGCCACCTTCGCACTCTGGGCGATGCACACGCTCGGCTTCGACTACGAGGCCACCGACTTCATGGGGTGGATGACCGACGTCTACAAGGAGGGCCTCGAGGAGGGCAGCCCCGGCATGCAGATCATGTACGGGATCCGGGGGGAGAAGGACCTGCACGAGAGCACGCTCGACCACCTGACCGGATACGAGGGCGCCAAGCCCGTGCGGATCGGCAACGCCGCCTTCAAGCAGCGCCAAAACGACGTCTACGGGGCGCTGCTCGACTCGGTCTACATCCACGCCAAGGTCCAGGACCACCTCCCGCATGAGCTCTGGGAGGCGCTCTGCCGCCAGGTCGAGAGTGCGATCGAAGTCTGGGACAAGCCCGACCAGGGGATCTGGGAGGCGCGCGGAGCCCCCAAGCACTACGTCTCCTCGAAGCTGATGTGCTGGGTGGCGGTCGATCGCGGCTGCCGGCTCGCCGACAGGATGGGCGACGAGGACCGGCTGCCGAGGTGGACCGAGACAGCGGAGGAGATCCGCGCGGACATCCTGGAGCGGGGCATCTCGGAGCGCGGTGTCTTCCGTCAGCACTACGAGACGGACGCGCTCGATGCCTCCGCCCTGCTGGCTCCGCTGGTGCGGTTCCTGCCGCCCGACGACGAGCGCGTCGTCAACACGGTCAAGGCGATCGCCGAGGAGCTCACCGAGGACGGCTTGGTGCTCCGCTACCGGGTCGGCGAGACCGACGACGGCCTCCGCGGCGAGGAGGCCACCTTCACGATCTGCTCCTTCTGGCTCGCCTCCGCGCTGTCCGAGATCGGCCAGCAGAAGCTCGCCCGCGAGATGTGCGAGAAGCTGCTCTCCCAGGCGGGGCCCCTGGGCCTCTATGCGGAGGAGCTCGACCCGAAGACCGGCCGCCAGTGGGGGAACTTCCCCCAGGCCTTCACCCACCTGGCGCTGATCAACGCCGTCAGCCACGTGATCACCGACGATCGCTCGACGGGCGACCGGCAGATGACCGGCGTGCTCAGCGAGATGATCTCGCAGCAGTAGGTCCGGCCGCGGTGTCCGTGGCGGCCGTTCACTCGGACTCGGCCGGCGGCACCCGGCCTGCCTCGGTGCCGGGCTCGCGGGCGGGCCCGACCGGCGAGGCGATCCCCAGCACCCGCATCGCCTTCAGGCCGAGACCGAGCTTCTCCCGTCCCTCGGTGGAGGTGACGTCGTGGCCGCAGAGCTCGCGGGCGCGCTCGAGCCGGTACCTGATCGTGTGGCGGTGGGTGAAGAGCTGCTGCGCAGTGGCGGCGACGTTGCCGTCGTTCTCCAGATAGGTCTCGACGGTGGTGACCAGCTCGGTCTCGTATTGCTCGTCGTAGGCGACCAGCGGCTCGACGGTCTCGGAATAGAAGCGCTCCAGCTCCGCGGGGTCCTCGCTCATCGCCGGCAGAAGCAGCCGGTAGGCCCCGGTGTCCTCGAAGGCGAGCACGCGCGCCCCCTCTGCCTCGCCCACGTTCGCGGCCAGCAACGCCTCCTGTCCCGCCCGGTAGAGGTCCACCGGATCCGTCGCGACCCGGCTGCGCGAGACGCTCACCGAGAAGCCGGTCAGCCCCTCGTCGAGCTCATTGGCGAGCGCATCGGCGGCGCGGGCCAGCCGCTCGTCGCCGTCGGCGGGGACGACCGCGACGATCTCCGTTCGCTCCCCCTGCTGGTCGCCCTCGGCCGCGAGGGCTCCCGGACTCACGGCCCGGACGGCGCGAAGAGCGATCGCGAGCACCCGGGCCCGCCACTCACCGGTCTGGGCAACGTGAGGGACCGCGCGGGACATCAGCACCCCGGCCCCGTCGCCCAGCTCCGTGCCGAGCTCCGCCGCGCGCGCCTCGATGTCGCCGCGGTCGGTGATCGTGCGCGAGAGCAGCGCCCTGACGAAGTCCCCTGCCGCCTCCTCCGTCGCCCACTCCGGCGAGCGGGAGCGTTCGAGCTCGAGCGCAACCAGGGTGGCGACCATGCGAAGCAGGACAGCATCAGGGTCGTCCTCGCCCCGGCGCCGCCAGCGCAGCTCCCCGACGGCGGTATCCGCAACACGCAACTCCACGGTTTCCACCCCGGCGCCGCTGGCGAGCAGCTTCCTCTCCTCGTCCGGCGAGGCGGCGGCAACCGCGAGCACGTTGCTCGCCCGGTCGATCAGCGCGACGCTCGCGTAGAGGGCACGACCTGCCGCCCGCGCGACCGCGGGCATCCCCGCCCCCGACTCGATCGCCGCCGAGAGCTCCTCCAGGCTGCCGGGATCGGCGCGGCGCGCGGAGCGTGAAGTCTCCTTCGCGTTCATCGGCTCAGTTTAGGTATGGGCCGACGGCCCGGGCGAAGCTACAACCAGGTGGAGATCTGGTCCCAGTTGAGGAAGATCACAACCCCGATCATGAGGCCGACCAGAACCAGCGCGGCGAGCACGAAGAGCGAGAGGAATCCGGCGACCAGCTTCTCCCAGGCGCGGCCGTAGGAGCCCAGCGCCGGCGCCAGGATCAGGCCGACGAAGACGCTCACGGAGAGCAGCCCGGCGATGCCGAACAGGTAGTACTCAGTGCCCAGCGCCAGTACCGGCGCCAGGATCGAGCCGAGGGGCGCGCTCATGACGCCGGGAATTGTGGCGGATGTGGGTGATCACCAGCGCCACGACCGCGACAGCCGAGAAACAGGAGAGCCCGACGGCCCATCCGGAGGTCACGTCGCTGAGCCAGTGAACCCGCAGATAGACGCGGGTGAGCCCGACGATAGCCGCGAGCGCGGTGCCGGCCGCGATCACGACGCTGCGGCGGGTGATTCCCGGCACCAGCCTGAGCGCAACGGTGACGGCGAGCCAGAGGTAGAGCGTGGAGTAGGCGGCGTGGCCGCTCGGGAAGGATGAGCGAGAGGCCGAGGTGAGCGGATCCGGCGGGCGCGGCCGGTCCGTCCAGGACTTGATCCCGTGGACGAGCAGGAAGATGAGGATCATCCCGACCACGAGCACCCAGACCTCGATCCAGCGCCGCCGGAGCGCCAGGGCGATTGCGGCGATGGCACCGATTGGATAGACGACCACCAAGGAGCCCAGATGGGTGACGACCTTGGCCGCCTGATCGAGCCACCCGGCCCGCAGCTGGTTGGCGAGGTCGTAGGCGCTGTGATCACCCGGGGTCGGCCCGGGGTCACCCGAGATCACCGACCAGTAGGCGATCACCACGAAGACCCCAACCGAGAGCGCCGCCAGCAGCGTGGTCAGCTCGAGGCCGAGGCCGCCAGGTGTCAGGCGCCTGCCCACGAAGGCGAACTGCGGGCGAAAGCGCCGGCCGAAGGCCACGAGAGGGCGAAGAAACCGACGCTTCTCCATCCCCTCTACGAGCCGGCCGCGGTTCTCCGGCTCGCGTAGGAAGCGGAAGGCGAGGGCGATCGCCACCGCCACGCCGATCACGATCGCGAACACGAAAAGCCCTTGGCCGACGACCTTCGTGACCGTGTCGAGGCTCTGCGCGGCGAAGTACCCCGCCAGGATCAGCCCGGCGGCCCAGAGGCCGGTGCCGAGGATGCTGAACGGGGCGAAGGCGCGGTAGGGCATCCGGCTGCTCCCGGCGATGAACGGCGCCAGCGCGCGCACGAGCCCGATGAAACGGCCGACCAGGATCGTCCGGCCGCCGTAGCGGGCGAAGTAGCTCTCGACCTGCTCCAGCCGCTCGCCCGTGATTCGAACTCGTTGACCATGCCGGACGAGGAAGTCGCGCCCGAGCCTGGCGCCGAGCAGGAAGCTCACCGAATCCCCGGCGAAGGCGCAGAGCCAGGTGATCGCCAGGATCAGCGGCAGCGAGATGTTGCCCTGCCCCGCGACCGCACCGCCGAGCATCACCGTGAACTCGCCGGGAGCGATCAGGCCGACGAAGGCCCCGGTCTCGAGAAAGGCGAGCCCGCCGACGAGCAGGTAGGTCCAGGCCCCCAGCCCCCTGGAGAGATCCTGGATCGCCTGCTCGAGATCGATCTGCGGGAGATCGCCGCGGAAGGCGAAGAAGGACACGACCGCCGCGGCGAGCAGGGCGCGGCGAATCCACTTCCAGTTGAGGTGCGACGGCTTCATGGCGAGAGCGGGGCGGTCGCCAGCGCCTCGGGGAAGCGCTCGCGGAGACCCTGCGCCGCCTCCGTGGCCTCCTCGGCCGTCGGATAGAGTCCGAACGCCGTGGGGCCGGACCCGGTCACCATCGCGTGCCCGGCACCTGCCTCCTCCAAGGCGTGCAGCGCGTCCTCGATCTCGGGGCGCAGCGAGATCGCCGCAGGCTGCAGGTCGTTGACGAGGTTCTCACGGTAGTCGAGCGGCGAGCCGCCCTCGTCCACCGCGTCGCGGAGCCGGCGCCGGATCGCCTCCAGCTCGTTCTCGCCGCGCGTGGTGCCGAGCCGATCGGCCTCCGCGTAGACGTCGGCGGTCGCGAGCCCCTCGGCCCGCGGGATCAGGACGACCCCGTGTTCCGCCGGCGGCGGGGCCGGCTCGATCACCTCCCCCGCCCCCGCGACCAGGCAGGTGCGCGGCTGTAGCTGCGACGGCACGTCCGCGCCGATCTGCGCCGCGATCGATCGCAGACCCTCGACCTGCCCCCGGGCGAGGCGGAGAACCGCCGCGGCGTCCGCGCTGCCTCCGCCGAGGCCCGCCGCCACCGGCACCCGCTTGGTGACCTCGATCCGCAACGGCGGGCCGCTCCAGCCGTGCTCGCGAAGCGCCGCCAGGGCCTTGGCCGTCAGATCGGGGCCCTCGATCCCCTCACAGATCACCTCGTCGCTTGCCGCCTCGTTCAGCTGGAGGACGTCGGCGAGCTCGAGCGGCTCGAACAGCGAGCGGATCTCGTGCAACCCGTCCTCGCGCCGCGGGCCGACGTAGAGGCAGAGATTGAGCTTTGCCGGAGCGAGCATCGTCCCCGGCATCTCGGTGACGCTCACGAGTCTCCCCCCTGCCGCGCCAGGGCTTCGCCGAACCGCTCGAACTCCTCGGGGGAGAGCGTCTCGGCGCGAGCGTCGGCGGGCTTGCCGACCGACTCGAGGGCGAGACGGGCGGGCTCGAAGCTGCCCGCCCGGGAGAGCTCGAGCGACCGCGCCAGCGACTTGCGCCGGTGCTGGAAGGCGAGCCGGATCAGAGCGGCGAGATCCTCGGAAGCGCCGGGCGCCTTGCGGCGCAGGCGGAGGAGAGCGGACTCGACCCGCGGCCGGGGCACGAAGACCGCTGGATCGACCGTGCGGAGCAGGGTCACCTCGCAGGCGAGCTGCACCAGGACGCTCGGCGAGCCGTACTCGCGGGTCCCGGGCTTGGCCCGGAGCCGATTTGCGATCTCGCGCTGCACCATCACGACCCAGACCTCCAGAGAGGGAAGCTCCGCGATCGTCTTCACCAGCAGCGGCGTGGCGATCGAGTAGGGCAGGTTGGCGACCATCTTCGTGGGAGAGGGAGCGAGGCGGCCGAGCTCCGCCCGCATCGCATCTCCCCACACCAGGTCGATGCCGCCCAGCTCCTCCGACAGCGGCTCCAGCTCTCCACGAAGCCGCTCGTCCAGCTCGATCACGTGCAACCAGCGCACGGCTGGCGCGAGCCGCTCGGTGAGCGCGCCTCCGCCACCCCCCACCTCGAGCACCACGTCCGAGGGCGAGAGGTCGGCCTCGCGGACGATCGCGTCGAGCAGATTCGGGTCGGCGAGGAAGTTCTGGCCGAGCCGTCGTGGTGACCGCTCCGGCGGGCCGGTGCGGCCGCTCACCACCCGAGGACTCTCGCGGCGTTCGCCTCCACGGTTCGTTCGAGCTCACCGTACGGGACACCGCGGACCTCGGCGAGCCGCTCGGCCGTCGCCACCACGTTGGCGGGCTGGTTCGGCTTCCCCCTCATGGGCTGGGGCGCGAGGAAGGGCGAGTCGGTCTCGACCAGCAGCCGGTCCTCCGGCACGACCGCCGCCGCCTCCCTGATGGTCTCGGCCTTCGGATAGGTGAGATTGCCGGCGAAGGAGCAGTACCAGCCGAGCTCCGCCGCCCGCTCGGCCCAGCGCGGCCCGGCGGAGAAGCAGTGCAGGATCACCGGGACCCCCTCGGACCGGTCCGCGAGCGTGGCGAAGGCCTCCGAGACCGCCTGATCGGAGCCCTCCTGGTCGCGCAGGTGGATCACGACCGGCTTCCCGTTGCGCTCAGCGATCCCGATCTGCGCCGCGAAGGCGCGACGCTGATCGTCCGGATCCGCCGAGTCGCGGTAGAAGTCGAGCCCCGTCTCGCCGACCGCGACGACCCCCGGCTCGGCGCAGAGCTCCTCGATCGCCTGGGCAGCCTCGCCGTCGAAGCCGCCGGCGCTGTTCGGGTGGCGGCCGACACACGCGTACACGGCCTCGTTCTCCCGCGCGGCACGCGCCGCGTCTGGATTCGTCTCCTCCCCCAGGCCCACGGTCAGGATCCGGTTGACGCCGGCCGCCGCGGCGGCGGCGATCAGCTCGCCGTCCACCGGCTCGCAGAGCCCGAGGTGCGCGTGCGTATCGACCATTCGACGAGTCTATGAGCCGGGTTCCGGGATCCGGTGGCGGAAACGAGCGCCGCCGCTCGACGGCCGAAAGGGCCTCTAGCCGAGGTTCGCCTCGATGAAGTCCCGGTAGAGGTAGCTCCGGGTGTGCACCGAGGGGTAGCCCTTGAGGCCGCAGAGCACGAAGAAGAACGGGTTCCGCTTGGTCGACGGGCCCGTGCTCGCCTCGGCAGTACCGACCAGGCGCGGGCCCTCGGGAGTGTTGGCCACGAGCGGGCCGCCGCTGTCTCCGGAGCAGACGCCCCTCATCACCGGGCGCTTGCGGAGCTTCCGCTTCAGCCGGCGGAAAGCGGTGCCGACCCGGCTCCCCGAGTCGCAGATCGCCCAGGGGGGCAGGGGGCAGTAGCGCGCCGAGACGTCGGTGGCGGTCAGCAGGCCGAACTTCGGCTTGCCGACGATCAGCGGGTTGCGGTCGCCGAACCCGGCCAGCGAGAGCACCGCGCCAGGGTGCGTGTAAGCGGCGTCCTCCGCCGCGTTCGCGACCTGGATCGCCGGCGCCGTGGTCGGCGACCTCAGGGTGAGGATCGCCAGGTCGTTGTCGAAGCTGCGGGCGAACCCCGGGGCGTAGGTCACCGCCGAGACGCCGAGCGCCTCACCGCCGGCGAAGGCCGAGGTCGAGTTCGCGCGCACCAGCATCGTCTCCGGGCTGCCGACGCAGTGCCCGGCGGTCAGCACGCGGGTCGGCGAGATCACGGTGCCGGTGCAGAGCGTCGTCGGGGTCAGGACCGCCACCGCGAACTCCCACTGCTGCAGGCTCGCCGCGCTGCCGCCGATCACGCTGGAATGCGCTCGCGGCTTGGCGGCGGCGGAGCCGGCGCCGAGGGCCCCGATCAGTCCCGCGACGCAGAGAGCAACCGCTCCCGCCCTGGCTATCCGAGAGAGCATCGGGGGTGAGGGTAGGACCTGTCGCCCCGGGCGGCATCGGTGTTTTCTCCGTGGACCCAAGCACCTACGGCAAGCACCCCGCCAGCCGACCTGGTCGCTACTTCTTCAGCCTGAAGGCGTGGGAGATAGCGTCGGTCGCGCCGGTGGCCGGGTCCGTGGCGGTGACGCGGTTGACCAGCTTGAACTTGCCCGGCGAGGCCTTCATCGCCCTGAGCAGGGGGCGGTTCGGCTTGATGAAATGACCGCTCGGCTGGCCGCCCGTAAGCGACCCCGTCTCGGTGTCCGAGAGGTGAATGCCCGGTCCCTTGAGCGTGACCGTG
>DATGDO010000263.1:0-4226 GCA_035310805.1 Solirubrobacterales bacterium | reverse complement strand
CTCGCTGAGCCAGCGGCGCGAGGGCTATGCGGACTACGTCGCCCGCACAAGCGCGTTCTTCCCGCGGCCGCCGCGCCGGCGCTGAGCCGAGGAGGGGAGAGATGAGGTCTTCACCGACGCCGCCCCGTGACAGCGATTCGTTTGCCTGCTCGCCCCGACCACTCAGCTCATAAGCTCGCGGCCATCGGGCGAGACCTCAAGATCCGCGGTTACACAGTCGGCCAGTTCCCGAATCCACCACTCTGGGTTGCACTGGCGGCACTTCTCGTAGCGTGGCTCACCGATGACGGCAGCACCATCGATGACCTCGCCCGCGCCATCTCCTACGTCGCGCTCACCGTCTGGGCCTACGAGGAGGCTGCGAACGGCGTCAACGGCTTCCGCAAGGCGCTGGGGATGGGCGCGCTTGTGCTGATCGTGGTCGCGGTAGCTCGGGCGGTCGGTTAGCGGCACGAAGCTCCTGGCTCTACCGGAGCCTTCATTCAAAAAGCGGTGCTTGCGTCATCAGGGGGCCTGGAATGCGGTGCTCCTCAGGGTTCAGCATTGACGCGAAAGCAGAGGCGGAATCGAACTCTCCGCCTACTGGTTTCGCGGCTCCGGGAGCGAGACCCTCAGTCGCGCGATGCGCGCCCCGTCCATCTCCTCGACAGTCAGGACCGAGCCAGCGATCCCGATGGAATCTCCGATCCGGGGCTGGCGACCCAGGGCGTCGAGCACCAGCCCGGCGAGTGTCCGTGCTCCGTCCTCGGGCAGGTTGATGCCGGCGGTCTCGTTGAACTCCTCAGGCGAGATCCACCCGGCGGCGACCACAACCTCCTCGCCGAGCCAATCCAAAGCGCGGTCGATGAGCTCGTATTCGTCCTGGATGTCCCCCACAAGCTCCTCGACGATGTCCTCGATGGTGACTATCCCGACCGTCGCGCCGTACTCACTGACGACGATTGCGAGCTGGCGCCGCTGCTCACGCAGCTCACGCAGCAGGGCGCCGAGGTCCTTCGTCTCGGGAACGATGGGAGCGGCTTCGGCCAGGTCCGCGAGGGTCACGGAACGGTCGTCGCGCGCCGCCTTCAACACCTCGTGTGCGTGTACGGTGCCGACCGGCCTGTCCAGCGACCCGTCGCCGACCGGCAGGCGTCGATGGGGAGTCTCCAGCAGTCGGTCGACCGCTGCACTGGCGGGCAAGCGGCCGTCGAGCCAGCTCACCTCGGCGGCAGGGATCATCACGTCGCGAGCCTGGCGCCCGGCGAATTCGAAGACCCTGTGAAAGAGCTCCTCCTGGGCGCGCGGGATCGCCCCCGCCTCCTCCGCCTCGTCCACGACGGCACGCAGCTCCTCTGCGCTGCGGACGCTATCCGCCACCACCACCTCGCGGACGCCGAAGGGGCGTAGCAGCAGACGGGCCGACGCCTGCAACACCCAGGCGAGGGGACGCCATAACCGGCCGATCAGCTCGATCGGGCGCGCAACCAGCATCGCCAGCGACTCGGCGTGCTGGAGAGTGAGCGCCTTGGGGAAGAGCTCCCCCACCACCACGCTCAGATAGGTAACGAGCAGGAAGGCGATCACGAACCCGGCCCAGTCGGGAACGCCCGCACCCAGCAGATCGCGCACGAGCGGCTCGCCGATCGCACCCGTAAGGATGCCGATCGCCGTGATCCCGATCTGAACCGTGGAGATCACCATGACCGGATCGTCCATCAGGCGCAGCGCCGCCGCCGCGCGTCCGCTGCCAGCGTCGGCGCGCGTTCTGAGCCCCCCGCGGCGAGCCGTCACCACCGCGTACTCGCCGACCACGAAGAAAGCGTTGCAGGCCACCAGAGCAAGCACCACCGCGATTCGGAGGGGGTCGCTCATCCCTCGCAAGCTAACCAAGCGGGTCCAGGCCCGGTGCCCCTTCGAGTCCGCCGGACATGGAGCTGCTCCTGCCGATCGCGGCAAGAAACGGGTTCGACATCCTCGGGCCGCCAGGCCCACCCCCCGGACGCTAGCCACGCGCCACTGCCCACCGCCTCGAAGCGAGGAAGGGGGCTCCGGCTACCAGCGCGAGGTGATGACCTTCTTGCGCGTGTAGAAGTCGACGGCGTCCCCGCCGTTCGCGTGCAGGTCGCCGTCGATCGAGTCCTTCCACCCCGAGAAGGGAAACCAGGCGACCGGGGCCGGCACGCCGATGTTGATCCCGAGCATGCCCGCCTCGATGCCCCAGCGGTAGGCGCGCGCCGTGGCGCCCGACGTCGTGAAGATCGAGCCCGCGTTGCCGTAGCGGGAGCCGTTGGTGAAGTCGATCGCCGCGTCCAGGTCGGGAACGCTGACGAGCGCCAGAACCGGGCCGAAGATCTCCTCGCGTGCCAGCTCCGACTCGTGGCCGGCGACGTCGACCAGCGTCGGCCCGAGCACCGCGCCGGCCTCGCCGCCGCCGATACGGCCGTCGAGCAGGACGGTCGCGCCCTCGGACTCCGCCGCGCTCACCGCGGCCTCGGCCCGCTCGCGGGCCTCCGGGGAGACCATCGGGCAGACGTCGGTCGCCGGGTCCGCGCCGGGGCCGGTGGTGAGCGCGGAGGCGGCGCGCGTGAGCGCCTCTCGCACCTCGTCCTGGCGGGCCTGATCTCCGGCGATCACGCAGACCGAGCCGGCGAGGCAGCGCTGGCCCGCCGCCCCGAACGCAGAGCTCAGGATCGCGGGGACCGAGGTGGCGAGGTCGGCGTCCGCGGCGACGATCATCGAGTTCTTCGCGCCACCCAGGGCCTGCACCCGCTTGCCGGTCTGCGCCGAGCGGGTCGCGATCAGCCGCGCCGTGGACGCCTGGCCGACGAAGGAGACCGCGTCGACGTCGTCGTGATCGAGGATCGCCTCGACCGCCTCACGGCCCCCGTGGAGGAGGTTGACCACGCCAGGGGGGAAGATCTCCGCCTCGTCGATCAGCTCGCAGATTCGCTGGGCGGGTCGCGGATCGCGCTCCGAGGGCTTCAGCACGAATGCGTCTCCAGAGGCGACCGCGTAGGGCAGGAACCAGAGCGGGATCATCGCCGGGAAGTTGAACGGCGTGATCGCGGCGACCACGCCGACGGGCTGGCGGACCAGCTCGACGTCCACGCCCGCGGCCACGCCCTCGAGCGTCTCGCCCTTGAGGAGATGGGGGATCGCGGCCGCGGACTCGACCGACTCGATGCCGCGGCCGACTTCGCCGTCGGCGTCGGCCAGGGTCTTGCCCATGTCGGCGGTGACCAGCGCCGTGAGCTCCCTGCGGTGCTCGACCAGGGCGTCCCGCAGGGCCAGCACGGCGCGAGCCCGTTCCTGCGGTGGCACGTCCCGCCAGCCCGGCTGCGCTTCGCGGGCGGCCCGGACGACGCGGTCGACGTCGGCCGCGACGGAGAGCGGCACGCGGGCGGCGAGCTCTCCGGTGGCCGGGTCGCGATCCTCGAGCGTCTCGCTCGCGGCGGACTGGAACCAGGCGCCACCGGCGTAGTTGCGGAGGGTCTCGACCTCGGCGGTGGTGCTCACCGGCTGAATGTAGCGCCGCCCGGGCTAGCCCTCCTCCTTCAGCACCTGCTCGATCGTGCGTCCGCTGAGGACCGACTCGGGCTGTGACGAGGTCGGTCTGCGGCGGGCGTCGGCGCCCTCGTCGCTCTTCTTGATCAGCAGCCACTGCTCCCGCTCGCCGGGCCGGGAGGTCCGGACCAGGGCGTAGGCGCCCTTGATCTTCTCGCCGAGCATGAAGATCTTCACGTCGCCCTGATCGATCGCGTCCGCCAGCTCCAGCTGATCGCCGCGCCTGGTCTCGGAGATGTTCTGGAAGACGCCCCGGTCCCAGACGATCACCGGACCGGCGCCGTACTCGCCCTTCGGGATCACGCCCTCCCATTCGAGGTAGTCGAGCGGGTGGTCCTCGGTTCGCATCGCGAGCCGCTTGTCTCGCGGGTCGAGCGACGGCCCCTTGGGCACCGCCCAGGAGGCGAGCACGCCGTCCACCTCCAGCCTGAGGTCGTAGTGGAGGGAGGTCGCGGAGTGCTTCTGGATCGAGAAGCGGGGGTGACGCCGCCGCGCCTTGCCCTTCCTCTTCGGCCTGCCGCTCGGCTCGCCGGTCTTCGAGAAGTCCCGCCTGCGCTCGTACTCGGCGAGCGACCGCCTTGCCTTGGCCACTAGACCGTCCCCTCCAGCTCCGCGATCGAATCGGCGAGTGCTCCGCTCAGCCCGTCGAGATTCGAGATCGCGTCCGGATCGGAGCAGAG
>DATGDO010000262.1:0-2386 GCA_035310805.1 Solirubrobacterales bacterium | reverse complement strand
CCACCAGGGCCAGATCTGCATGGCCTCGGGCCGGCACCTCGTGGACGAATCGATCGCGGACCAGTACATCTCGAAGCTCGCGGAGCGCGCGGCACGGCTCCCCGTCGGGGACCCGGGCTCCGGGGAGGTCGCACTGGGGCCGATCATCAACCGCCGCCAGATCGACCGCGTTCAGGAGATCGTCGACCACGCGGTCAACGCGGGCGCCGAGATCAGGGTCGGCGGCCGGGGCGATCCGCCCTACTTCCCGCCCACGGTGCTCGCCAACGTCACCCGGGAGATGCGCGCCTGGAACGAGGAGATCTTCGGGCCGGTCGCTCCGGTGATGACCTTCTCGTCGGAGGACGAGGCGGTCGAGATCGCGAACGACACGGAATACGGGCTCTCCGGGGCGGTCTATACCTCCTCGCGCGAGCGCGGTCGCGAGCTCGCCGACAGGCTCGACACCGGCCTGGTCCACATCATGGACTCCACGGTCTACGACGATCCTCTGGCGCCCTTCGGCGGCCGAGGCGCCTCCGGCAACGGGGGCCGTTTCGGCGGCCACTTCAGCGTCGAGGAGTTCACCGAGGTGCGCTGGATCACTGAGCAGCCCGAGCCCGCGAGCTACCCGTTCTAGGCGGGGAGGGGCTTGCAGTTCGAGCTCGAAGCGCTCGGCAGCTGGACCGAGGAGCGCGTCACGCCGGCGACCGAGGAGGCGATCAGCGCCTACGCGCGAGCGACCGATGACGAGGGGGCGCTCGCCCTGGGTGGCAGGATCGCCCCGCCGGTCTTCGCGATCGTCCCCGTCTGGGAGGTCCTCCAGCAGGCCGCGCGTGCGATCGCCCCGGAGGAGGCGCGCAAGCGGGTCGTCCACGGCGACCAGGACATCCGGGTCTCGGCGCCGATCGAGGCCGGGATGGAGCTCCACGGCCGGGCCGCGGCCGTAGGGGTCCACCCGAAGGAGTCGGGGACCACGGTGGTCTTGAAGACGGAGACCCGCGACGGGGACGGTGGGCTGCTCAACGAGCAGTATGTGGTCGAGTTCTACCGGGGGATCGTCGGCGACGAGGGTGGCGGCGAGCCGGCCCCGGATCACCGGATGCCGAGGGAGCTCGCGGAGTCCGACCCCGCCGCCGAGCTCACCTATCCGCTGGCCGACGAGATCACCGCCCGCTACGCGGAGGCCTCCGGCGACCACAACGAGATCCACCTGGACGAGGGCTTCGCGAAGGCGGCGGGCCTGCCGGGGACCATCGTCCACGGCCTCTGCATGATGGCCTTCGCCGGGCGGGCGGTGCTCTCCTCCCAGGGCGAGCGCAGCCCGGCCGACGTGCGCCGGCTCGCCGTCCGCTTCTCCCGGCCCGTCAGGCCCGGCGATCGGCTCACGACCCGGATCTGGAACGGCGGCGACGGGGCGGTCCGCTTCGAGACCCTCGACGGATCGGGCGCCGCCGTGCTCAAGGACGGCCTCGCGGAACTGGGCGCGGCATCGTGATCGACCTCGCCAAGCTCAAGGCGATCGACGTCCACACTCACGTGGAGGTCTCGCGGGACGGCCACGATCCGATCCCCCCGAAGCTCCGCGAAGCCTCCCGGAAGTACTTTCGCGAGGGCGGCGGCACGCCGACGATCGACGACGTCGGCGCCTACTACCGCGAGCGCGAGATGGCCGCCGTGGTCTTCACCGTCGACTGGGAGTCGCAGTCCGGGCGTCCGCCCGTCCCCAACGAGGAGGTGCTGGAGGGCGCCAGGGAGTACGCCGACGTCCTCATCCCCTTCGCGAGCGTCGACCCCTCCCGGCCCGACTCCGTCGAACGCGCCCGCCGCCTGATCGACGAGCACGACGTCCGCGGCTTCAAGTTCCACCCCAACCTGCAGGCGTTCTTCCCGAACGATCGCGTCGCCTACCCGCTTTACGAGCTGATCGCCCAGGCCGGCCTGCCGGCGCTCTTCCACACCGGGCACAGCGGGATCGGCTCGGGTCTGCCGGGCGGCGGCGGAGTGCGGCTCAAGTACTCCAACCCGATCTACGTGGACGACGTCGCGGCGGACTTCCCCGAAATGCCGATCGTGCTCGCGCACCCCTCCTTCCCCTGGCAGGACGAGGCGCTCTCGATCGCGATGCACAAGCCCGAGGTCTACATCGACCTCTCCGGCTGGTCGCCGAAGTACTTCCCGCCCCTGCTCGTCCGCTACGCCAATTCACTGCTGCGGGGGCAGGTCCTGTTCGGCTCGGACTACCCGATGATCACGCCCGAACGTTGGCTGGACGACTTCGAGCGGCTCGAGATCGACGACGAGGTGAAGCCCCTGATCCTGAAGGAGAACGCCGCTCGGCTGCTCGGGTTGGGCTCGAGTGGAGCTGAGCAGAAAACAAACCAAACGCAATGACTTTCTTCGACTT
>DATGDO010000261.1:0-4181 GCA_035310805.1 Solirubrobacterales bacterium | reverse complement strand
CTCGGACTGGGCGCCACGGGGATCGGCAGCGCGCTCCAGCAGCACCAGCTGATGCTCGACAAGGTCGCGGCGGGCCTGATCATCGCGATGGGCATCTTCTTCATCTCCGCCCTGTTCATCCCGCAGCTCAATCGGGAATGGCACGTCGAGACGCTGCTGGAGCGGGCCGGCACCGGAGGGCCGCTGATCGCCGGGGCGGCGTTCGGGCTCGCCTGGACTCCCTGCATCGGCCCCACCCTGGCCGCCATCCTCGGGGCCGCCGCCGTGTCCGGCTCCGCCGCGCACGGGGCCTTCCTGCTCGCCGTCTACTCCGCCGGGCTGGCGATCCCGTTCCTGCTCACCTCCGTCGCGTTCACGCGGATGACCACCGCCTTCGCCGTGGTCAAGCGCCACTACCCGGTGATCATGGCGATCGGCGGCGTCATCCTGATCGCTTTCGGCGTGGCGATCCTGACGGGCTGGTTCGACACCTTCAACCGCTGGGCGCAGGACGGGCTCAACGGGCTCGGGATCAACTTCTCGGCGAACGTCTGAGGGCGGCGTCCCAACCCCTCTAACCTCAGGGACGTGATCAGCGACGTCAGCGAGCAGGAGTTCCAGGCCAGGGTCATCGAGCGCTCCAAGCAGGTGCCGGTGGTCGTGGACTTCTGGGCCGAGTGGTGCGGCCCTTGCAGGACCCTCGGCCCCGCCCTCGAGGATGCGGTGCGGAAGCGGGGCGGCGAAATCGAGCTGGTCAAGCTCGACACGGACGCCAACCAGCGGATCGCGCGCGACTTCCAGATTCAGAGCATCCCCGCCGTCAAGGCGTTCAAGGACGGCAAGGTCGTCGCCGAGTTCATCGGGGCCCAGCCGCCGGCCGCGATCGAGAGCTTCCTCGACGGGATCGTGCCCTCGAAGGCCGAGCGCCTCGCCGAGGCCGGCGACGAGGATTCGCTCAGGAAGGCGCTGGAGATCGATCCGCGATATGTGCCCGCGGCGGTCGGGCTCGGCCGGATCCTGCTCGGACGCGGGGAGGCCGAGGAGGCCCTCGAGCTGCTCCGTCCCTTTCCCTACGACTTCGCGGCCGATGGGCTGGCGGCGCGCGCCGAGCTCTCGGCGTCGGCCGACGGCGCCGCGCCTGACGAGCTTGAGGCGGCCTTTGCGGCCTGGGACCGTGAAGAGCCCGGGGAAGCGCTGGAGCAGCTGCAGACGGTGCTGGCCGGCGAGCGCGACGACGAGCGTCGGGACCTCCTGCGCCGCGTGATGGTCGCGATCTTCACCGAGCTGGGCGCAGACCACCCGCTCGCTCGGGAGCACCGGCGCCGCCTTGCCGCTGCCCTGAACTAGTCCGGCCCTAGTCGAGCTGGGGACCAACCACCTCGAAGCCGAAGGCGCTCGCCAACGCAGCCACCGACGTCGCGGGTCTGTCCCGAGAAGACGCGGTCGAGGTGATGCGCTGGTCGGGACGCGCCCTCCTCGACGGGGCCCTCGCCGAGGAAGCCGCCGGAGGCCGTCGCTAGGCCGGCGGCTTCTCCAGCGGCCCGCTGGGCACTGCTACCTCGATCGGGATCCCGAGGGCCTCAGCCTCCTCGATGCCCTCGCCCTCCTGGTCGCGTGAGCAGATGATCCGGAACGAGCCGGTCCCCTGGTTCGGGTCGGCGACGATCGGCAGGCCGCGGATCTCCTCCCATCCCAGGCGCTCGACCTCGAAGGGGTTCATGCGCACCTCGCTCGCCGGGAACGGGCAATTCGAGTTGTGCTGGTCGATCGCCCGGGAGATCACCTCGAGGTTCTTTGCCTCTGAGTTCGTCACCGCCGCCCAACATAGCGCCCTTCGCCGGGGACCGGGCCCGTTCCCAGTCGGTCGCAGGTGATCGCCCACGTCGAGTGCCAGCGGAGGCCTGCTGGTTCCGCCGGGGCCATCCGCCTCCCCCCCGGCGCATCGCTCGCGCCTCCTGGCGGTGGGACACCTCGCTTCCGGCAGGGTCGGCGCGTAGGCTGGAACCGTGACCTCGACGCGGGGCTGGTCCCAGGTCTACGCACATGTCGACATGGACTCCTTCTACGTGTCGATCGAGATGCTGCGGCATCCCGAGCTCCGGGGCAAGCCGGTGGTCGTCGCCTACGACGGCCCGCGCGGCGTGGTCACCACCGCCTCCTACGAGGCGCGCAAGTACGGGGTCCACTCGGCCCTGCCGATGGTGACGGCCCGGCGGCGCTGTCCCCAGCTCACCGTGCTCCCGGTCGACATGCAGCTGTACCGCCGCGGGTCGGCGAAGGTGATGGAGACCCTGCGCAGGTTCAGCGACCAGGTGGAGGTCGTCGGCCTGGACGAGGCCTACGTGGACCTCTCCGGCTCACCCGTGCCGCAGTCGCGGGCCCAGGAGATCAAGCGACGCGTGCAGGAGGTCACCCACCTCGTCTGCTCGATCGGCCTGGCGCCCAACAAGCTGATGGCGAAGATCGCCTCCGACCTCGACAAGCCGGACGGCTTCTTCGTCCTCGATCACCGGAACTGGCTGCCGGTCGTCGGCGAGAAGCCCGCATCCCTGCTGCCGGGAGTCGGCTCCCGGACGTCCGAGCGGCTCGGGGCGATCGGGATCGAGACGGTCTCCGACCTGGCGGAGGCGGATCCGCAGCTGCTCCAGAGAGCTTTCGGCCCCAAGCACGGCAGGGGCCTCCGCGAACGCGCCAACGGGGTCGGCGGCGAGAGGCTGAGCAAGGAGCGGGTGCGCAAGTCCGAGAGCCGCGAGACGACCTTTCCTCACGACGTCACGGATCGCGAGCTCCTGCACGAGACCGTTGAGCGGCTGGCGCGGTCCGTCTGCAAGAGCCTCGCCTCGCACCGCCGGCACGGCCGCACGGTGACCCTGAAGATCCGCCTGCGGCCGTTCAGGACCCATACGCGGTCTCGCACCCTTCCCTCCCCTACCTCCGATCCGGAGACCGTCGTGGAGGCGGCGGGCGAGCTGCTCGAGCGCTTCGACCCGCAGGCGCCGGTGCGCCTGGTGGGCGTCGGCATGGCGGGCCTCGAGGGAGAGTCGGAGAAGCCATACGACCCGGCGCGGCACGCCCTCCCGGAGGAGGACGAGCCGGCCGGGCCGCCCGAGTCGGATCAGCTCCACCTGGCGAGCTGACCTGACCTACCGCGTCGTCAGTACCGTCCCCGTGGAAGGGAACCCCAGCTTCGCCTTGGTGGCTGCCGTCAGGTCGTACTCCCGGCTGCCGGCGTAGGGTCCCCGGTCGATCACGGGCACGGTGACGGTGTTGCCGTGATAGCGCAGCGTGACCCTCGAGCCACAGGGGAGCGTCTTGTTGGCGACGCCCAGCTTCCCAGGGCTCAGGGTCCCCCCGCAGGCGAGGCCGCCTCCGTAGAGGCCGGGGCCGTAGTAGGACGCCTCGGCCGGTCGGAAGGCGTTGACGGTGAGCCGGTGTGAGCGCACGGACGAGGTCTCGGCGACGCTCGCCCGGGCCCGGTAGGTACCCGAGCGGGGTGGGCGCCAGCGCACCCTGAAGGAGCCGTCGGCCTGGGTGTGAGCGGTGAGTTTGCGCTCAGCGATCCGCACGACGACCGGGCGGCTGCCGCCCGGGCTGACGCGGCCGCTGAAGGTGACGGCGCGCCCCGCCATCACGTTGCGGCGAGCGCTCAGGCTGATTGCGGTGGCTGGACCGCCCGCCGCGCTCGCAGGCCCGGTGATCGGAACCGACGTCGAAGCGACCGCAATGCCTGCAGTGACCATCAGTGCCGTGGCGGGCAGCAGCGCTAGCGCAGCCCGCCGACGCTTCCAGCGGAAGCGACGCAAAGAAATACACCTTGCCTCTCTAGCCGCCTACGGGGTTAGCTGACGGGCTCGCAGCGGCTCCGGTGAGCACCTACCGCTAAGGGCGGAACACCGCCCCATTCGCCCCAACTGCTTGGGTCCCCCGCTCGGTCGATGTCCGTCGACCGACTCGGCGAGTCGTTTGATGACTTCGGCCGACCAGGGTAGGTACGCAATTTGCGCATATGTGTGACGGTGCGCACAGTCGGTATGCGACGATCATGGAAATGGCCGACCGTCTGACCGGGCTCGACTCCTCATTCCTTCATCTGGAGCGGGATGGGACCCACATGCACGTAGCCTCGACCACGCTCTTCGAGGGGCCCGCACCCCCCTACCCGGAGTTCCGGGACCACATCGAGTCTCGCCTGCACCTCGTGC
>DATGDO010000260.1:0-5102 GCA_035310805.1 Solirubrobacterales bacterium | reverse complement strand
ATCACGTAGGCCCCGGCGGTGCGTGCCGGCCGCCGCTGTCCCTCGAGCTTTGGCCAGGGGAGCGTCGCGCCATACGGGTTGGCGGGGTCGGTGGCGGCGAGCACGTGCAGCGCCCCATCCTCCCGGGGCAGGCTCCGCAGGCGCTCGACCGCGCCGGGGAGGGCGAACTGCGCGCCGCCCAGGCCCTCGACGAAGTAGCCCCGGCGGGCGGTGCCGAGCATCTCCAGGTTCTGCAGCTCGCCGTAGATCGAGGCGAAGCCGCCGGGGACCCCCTCGGCGATGGCGGTCTCGCGGGTGACGATTCCGTGCCGCTCCAGCATCAGCTCGGCCAGCGCCCGCATCCGCGGGCCGGCCGAGGGAGCGCCCTCGAAAAGCGGCGCGGTGAGCGACCAGCGTCCCAGCACGGTCCCGGCTGCGGCGGCCCGGCGGCGGGCGAAGCGGCGGCCGCGGCGCTCGCTGGGCTGCGCAGCGCGCAGGCGGGGCGCCCGGAGCGGCGCGAAGGCGTCGTTGGTGACCTCTCCCGACCAGGCCAGGTCCCAGAGGGCCTCGTGAAGCTCCTCGGTCGATCCCTCCAGCTCCAGCAGATCCAGCCAGAAGCAGGGGCCCTGGGACAGCCGCTTGCGGATCGCGTCGTGGATCTCCCCCTCGGGCGGATCGATCTTCGCGTTGGCCGGCGGGGGCCCTGCGAGCCGGACGTCCTCGCGAAAGTAGAGGGCGATGCGCCCATCGCTGCGCCCGAGGGCGCCGGCGCCGACCCAGACCAGCTCGCCACTGGTGCAGAGCTCGTCGAGCCAGCTCGGGCTGTAGGAGCCGAGCCGCCGGGGCAGGACGTCGCGCTCCCAGGTCTTCGGCGTGAGCGCGACGCCCTGAAGCGAGATCAGCGCCTCGCGCAGCCGATCCGGGCCGGCGCCGGTGCGCCCGTGGGCGTCGACGTTCTGCCAGCTCGGCAGGAAGCGGGCCAGCTCGCGCTGGTCGGTCGCCTCGACCTCCTGTCGCAGACGGGCGAGGCTTGCGCGGCGCAGCCGGCGGAGGACGTCAGCCTCGCACCACTCGCGGGAGCTGCCGCCGGGAAGGAGCTCACCGCGGACCACGTCCCCCGCGCGCTCCAGGTCGCGCAGGGCCGAGCTCGGGTCCACTCCGTAGCGGCCTGCGAGCTGTCGGGTGGGGAACGGGACGTGCGTGGCCGCATAGCGCCGGACCAGGGAGACGAGAGCGTCGTCGACGGGCTCGAGGAAGCTCTCCGGGAGGCCGACGGGGGGCGGAACCCCGAGGGCGTCGCGATAGAGGCCGGCGTCCTCGGCGGCGATGTAGCGCTGCTCGCCCGCGATCCGGACCAGGGCCGCGCGTCGCTCCTTGACCAGCTTCTCGAGCATCGAGGAAGCCGAGTAGCCCTCCTCGGTCCGCTGCTCGCACTCCTCGACGGTCAGGTCGCCGAGACGGCGCAGGATCTGCTGGAGGCCGTCCCGGTCCCTGGCCACCCCGGCCTCGGTCAGGTGCTGGAGCTGCTCGGCCACCTCCTCGAGGGCCTGCGGATCGATCAGCTCGCGCAGCTCCTCCTGACCGAGCAGTTCGGCGAGCAGGTCGCGATCCAGCGCGAGCGCGGCGGCGCGGCGCTCGGCGTTCGGCGTGTCGCCCTCGTACATGTAGGTGGCGACGTAGTCGAAGAGGAGGGAGGACGCGAAGGGCGAGGCCGTCGGCGTCTCGACTTCGACCATCGTGATCCGGCGCGAGTGCAGGTCCCGGAGCAGGTCGCGCAGCGCCGGCAGGTCGAGGAAGTCGCGCAGTACCTCGCGATAGGTCTCGAGGACGACCGGGAACCTGGGGAAGTCGCGCGCGACCTCGAGAAGGCTCTGGGACTTGAGCCGCTGCTGCCAGAGCGGCGTGCGCTTGCCCGGCCAGGCTCGCGGGATCAGCAGCGAGCGCGCAGCGTTCTCGCGGAAGCGGGCGCCGAACAGGGCCGACCCCGAGAGCTCTCGGATCACCAGGTCCTCGAGCTCGTCCGGCTCGATCATCACGAGGTCGGCGGGCGGTGGCTCGTCGGCGTCGGGGAGGTGGATGACGATCCCGTCGTCCGACCAGATCGCGTCCGCCTCCAGGTCGCGGTCGTCGCGGATCTTGGCCGTGAGCGCCAGCCCCCAGGCGGCGTGCACCCGGCCGCCCCAGGGCGACAGCACGCAGAGGCGCCAGTCCCCGATCTCGTCGCGGAAGCGCTCGATCACGATCGCCTCGTCGGAGGGCACTACCCGGGTGGCCGCCTGCTGCTCGGTCAGGTAGTTGACGAGGTTCTGGGCTGCGAGCTTGTCGAGGTCGTTCTCCTTGGCGAGCTGCTTGGGATTCGCGTTGACCGCCTCGCGAGCGAAGGCCCCGATCGCCTTGCCGAGCTCGGCGGGGCGCCCGATCCCGTCGCCTCGCCAGAACGGGACCGCCCCGGGGGTTCCGGGGGCTGGGGTGACGATCACCCGGTCGCGGGTGATCTCCTCGATTCGCCAGGTGCTCGCGCCCAGCAGGAACGTCTGCCCGGGCCGCGCCTCATAGACCATCTCCTCGTCGAGCTCTCCGACGCGGCGTCCGTCCGGCAGGTGGACGCCATAGAGGCCACGGTCGGGGATCGTTCCGGCGTTGGCCACCGCGAGCTGCCGGGCTCCGGGGCGCCCGCGCATCGTCCCCTTGGTGCGGTCCCAGACGATCCGCGGCCGCAGCTCGGCGAAGCGCTCCGATGGATAGCGGCCGTCGAGCATGTCGAGGACGTTCTCGAGCTGCTCGCGGGAGAGCGCGGCGAACGGCTGTGCCGAGCGGACCAGCTGCTCGACGTCGTCGATCCTCCACTCGTCGAGGGCGGCCATCGAGACGAGGTGCTGTGCGAGCACGTCCAGCGGGTTCTGCGGGATGACGGTCTCCTCGATCCCGCCCGTCCGCATGCGTCGCGCGACCACGGCGCATTCGAGGAGGTCTGCCCTGAACTTGGGGAAGATCCGTCCCTTCGAGACCTCGCCGAGCGTGTGGCCGGCGCGGCCGACGCGCTGCAGCCCGCGGGTGACGGACTTCGGCGACTCGACCTGGATGACCAGGTCCACCGCACCCATGTCGATGCCCAGCTCGAGCGATGAGGTCGCGACCAGGCAGGGGAGCTCGCCCGACTTGAGCAGCTCCTCGACCAGGGCGCGCTCCTCGTGGGAGAGCGAGCCGTGGTGCGCCCGGGCGATCTCGGCGGGCGGGCCCTGTCGCGGCGAGGTCTCGGAATCCTCTCCTACGGGCGTGTCCTCGGCTGCCGAGTTCCTCGCCGCGCCAGCCGCCCGAGAAGCGCCATGCCCAGCATGCTCCGTCGCCGGGAGCTCGCTCTCCAGCTCGTCGTTGTGCATCTCGTTGAGGCGCTTGGCAATCCGCTCGGCCGCGCGGCGGTTGTTGACGAAGACGATGGTCGAGCTGTGTCCGCGGACCAGCCGCAGCAGCTCGGGGTAGATCGCGGGCCAGATCGAGCGGGTGTTGGTGGCCGGGTCGAGGGAGGCCTCGATGGGGCCGGGGTCGATGCGCTCGGGGGAGTGCTTTGGCGTCTTGCCCGTGTCGGCGCCGTCACGGCGCTTGGCGGACAGCGGGCTCGGCTCCGCCATGTCCTCGACGGGGACGACGATCTCCAGGTCGAGCTGCTTCGGCTCGCTGGCGTCGACGATCTCGCACTTCCGCCCGGCGCCGGCGAGGAACTGGCCGATCCGCTCGAGCGGGCGCTGGGTGGCCGACAGCCCGATTCGCTGCAGGGGCTCGTCCCCCAGACGATCGAGCCGCTCCATGGTCAGCGCCAGGTGTGAGCCCCGCTTGGAGGGTGCCACGGCGTGGATCTCGTCGACGATCACCGCCTCGGCCCCGCCGAGGATCTCGCGGGCGCCCGAGCTGATCATCAGGTAGAGCGACTCCGGCGTGGTGATCAGGATGTCCGGCGGCTCCCGGCGCATCGCGCGGCGCTCGGACTGGGGCGTGTCGCCCGTGCGCAGCGCAGTTGAGATCGGTGCGTCGATGCCCTGAAGGGGCGCGCGCAGGTTGCGCTCGATGTCGTAGGAGAGGGCCTTGAGCGGCGAGACGTAGACGATTCGCACGCCGGAGCCGAGCCGCTCCGGCTCGCGCGAGAGTCGATCGATTCCCCAGAGGAAAGCCGCCAGGGTCTTGCCGGAGCCGGTCGGAGCGCAGATCAGCGTGTGCTCGCCAGAGGCGATCGCCGGCCAGCCGGCCGCCTGGGCGGGCGTGGGCGCCTCGAACGAGGCCCGGAACCACCTCTTGACCGGCTCGGAGAAGGGCTCCAGGGGAGAGGGCTGGGTCGCGGACGTACTCATGGCCAACCTACCGACCTTACAGATCGGCGATGACCGGTTAGCGGCCGGAAACGGCGCTTACCCCAGCGCCTTGCCGTACTGGCGCTCGTAGTACGAGCGGTAGTCGCCCGAGCGGATCGGCCCCCACCACCACTCGTTGTCGCGGTACCAGTGCACGGTCCGCTCGATTCCCTCGCCGAAGCTCACGGCCGCCTTCCAGCCGAGCGCCTCGAGCCGGGCCGCGGACAGCGAATAGCGGCGGTCGTGCCCGGGGCGATCCTCGACGTACTCGATCAGGGACTGGTCGCGGTCGGTCAAGGCGAGGATTCGCTTGACGACCTCGATGTTGCGGAGCTCGTCGGGCCCGCCCACGTTGTAGACGTTGGCGGGCTCGCCCTTCTCCAGCACCGCGTCCACCGCGGAGCAGCAGTCCTCCACGTAGAGCCAGTTGCGGACCTGCATGCCGTCGCCGTAGACGGGCAGCGGGTCGTTGGCGAGCGCGTTGAGGATGCAGAGCGGGATCAGCTTCTCGGGGTACTGGTAGGGCCCGTAGTTGTTGGACGCCCGCATGATCAGGGCTTCGGCGCCGTAGGTGCGGGCGAAGGCCCAGACGAGGAGATCGCCGCCGGCCTTGGAGGCCGAGTAGGGGGAGGAGGGGGCGAGGGGCGACTCCTCGGTCGCCGATCCCAGCTCGAGGTCGCCGTAGACCTCGTCGGTCGAGAACTGGAGGTAGCGGACGCCGGCGTCGCGCGCCGCCTCGAGCAGCACGTACGTCCCGAAGACGTCGGTCGTGATGAACTC
>DATGDO010000259.1:0-3037 GCA_035310805.1 Solirubrobacterales bacterium | reverse complement strand
CGACGGCCGCCTTGGAGGTGTCGATCGAGACGGCCGAGCCGTCGGCCGCCAGGGCCTCGACGACCGGGCGGACCCGCCGCAGCTCCTCCTCGGCACCCACCGCCCGGGCGCCCGGCCGGGTGGACTCGCCGCCGATGTCGAGGATGTCGGCGCCCCCTGCGGCGAGCTTCCGGCCGTGGGCGATCGCCCGCTCGGGATCGAGGAACTCGCCGCCGTCGGAGAACGAGTCGGGGGTCACGTTGACGATCCCCATGATCTTGGCGCGCTCCACCTGCACCCCTACTGAGCGCGGATCAGCTTGCCGTCCGGCGCGAGCTCGACGAAGTGATGCGCCTGGCCGTCGCGGTATCGCCCGCATTGGTTGGCGGGATCGTCGTCCACCGGCCGGCGTGGATCGTGGGCGATGTCGGCGACCCAGTCGGAGAGGCCCGGGAGGCTCTCGGCCAGGCAGGGGCCGGCACTCAGGTCCCGTCCGGCCGCCTGCGCCTGGCGGAAGGCGGCCTGTGCCTCGTCGACGGCCTTCTCCCGGCCGCTGGGAGCGACCTGTGAGCCACCGCCGCCGCAGCCGGTCAGCCCGAGGGCGACCACCAGGGCGATCGGGATGAAGCGCACGCAGCTAGCTGTCGTTCGCGCGCATCTCCGCGGCGCCGCCGGCCAGGCCGGGGCGGGGACGCGGTCGGGGCCGTGCGCCCTCACGGGCGGTGCCCTTCTCCTCGACGGGCGGTGCCTCGGGCGGCTTGGCCTCCTCGCCCTCATCGGCGAAGACCTCCTCCTCGGGCTTGCCCTCGAGCAGGGCGATGAACTCCTCGGCCTCGATCGTCTCGCGGTCGAGCAGGATCTTGGAGATCGTGTCGAGGTGCTCGCGGTGCTCGGAGAGGATGTCCTTCGAGGCCTGGTGCGCGTCCTCGACGATACGGCGGACCTCGTCGTCGATCTCGCGGGCGATCTCGTCGGAGTAGTCGGGCTCCGCCGAGAACTCGCGGCCGAGGAACGGCTGCGAGCGGTCGTGGCCGAAGACCCGGGGACCGAGTCGCTCGGACATGCCGAACCGCATCACCATCTGCTTGGCCGTCTCGGTCACCTTCTCGAGGTCGTTGGAGGCACCGGTGGTGATCTCGCCGAAGACGATCTCCTCCGCGCCGCGGCCGCCGAGGGTCATCGCCATCGTGTCGAGCAGCTCCGCGCGCGTGGTGAGGAACTTGTCCTCGGTCGGCAGCGAGATCGTGTAGCCGAGGGCCTGGCCGCGGCTGATGATCGAGACCTTGTGGACCGGGTCGGTATTGGGCAGCAGGTGGCCGACGATCGCGTGGCCGAGCTCGTGGTAGGCGGTGACCAGCCGCTCCTTCTCGGACATCACCCGGCTCTTCTTCTCCGGGCCGGCGATCACCCGCATGATCCCTTCCTCGAGCTCGGTCATCGTGATCTCGCGCTTGCTCGAGCGGGCCGTGAGCAGCGCGGCCTCGTTGATCAGGTTGGCGAGGTCGGCGCCGGTGAAGCCCGGCGTCTGCCCGGCGAGGGCGTCGAGGTCGATGCTCTGCGCGAGCGGCTTGCCCCGGGTGTGGACCTCGAGGATCTGCTTGCGGCCCTTGCGATCGGGGCGGTCGACGACGACCTGGCGGTCGAAGCGGCCGGGCCGGAGCAGGGCCGGGTCGAGGATGTCGGGGCGGTTGGTGGCGGCGATCAGGATGATGTTGTCCTTCATCTCGAAGCCGTCCATCTCGACGAGCAGCTGGTTGAGGGTCTGCTCGCGCTCGTCGTGGCCGCCGCCCATGCCGGCGCCGCGGTGGCGGCCGACGGCGTCGATCTCGTCCATGAAGATGATGCAGGGGGAGTTCTGCTTCGCCTGCTCGAACAGGTCACGGACGCGGGAGGCGCCGACGCCGACGAACATCTCGACGAAGTCGGAGCCGGAGATCGAGAAGAACGGGACGCCGGCCTCACCGGCGACGGCGCGGGCGAGCAGGGTCTTGCCGGTGCCCGGCGGTCCGTAGAGGAGGACCCCCTTCGGGATGCGGGCCCCGAGCGCCTGGAACTTCTTCGGGTTCTCGAGGAACTCCTTGATCTCCTGGAGCTCCTGGACGGCCTCGTCGACGCCGGCGACGTCGCGGAAGGTGATCTTGGGCGCGTCCACCGACATCCGCTTGGCGCGGGACTTGCCGAAGCTCATCACCCGCGAGCCGCCGCCCTGCATCTGGTTCATCAGGAAGATCCAGAAGGCGAAGAAGAGCAGGAAGGGCAGGATGTAGGTGAGCAGCGAGAGCAGGCTGGAGCCGCCCTTGCCCTTGATCTCGGTCTTGACGTTGTGCTGCTCGAGGGTGTTGAGCAGCTGGGCCTGGGCGGAATCGGAGTCGGGGTACGCCTCGTCGTAGCTGGTGCCGTCGGTCTGCTTGACGTTGAGCGTGTTGTCCTTGGTGTTCCAGGTGACCGACTCGATCTGGTTGTTCTGGACCCGCTGGACGAAGGTCGTGTAGTCAGGGGTCTGCTGACCCGAGCCCGGGCTGATCAGGCGCTGGGCGAAAAACGCCAGCACGACGACGATCAGAATCGGGAAGGCAGCGCTGCGGAAGAAACGTCTCAAGGTAAAGGTCCTTTACCCGGGGTACGCCGTATGTGCGGCCCGGGCTCTAAAGCGAGGGTACCAGCGTTGATCTAGCTGCCCTGAGGGGTTTCCCGCAGGGCTGCCACATAGGAGAGGTTCCTGTAGCGCTCGCCGTGATCGAGGCCGTAGCCGATCGCGAACCGGTTGGGGATCTCGAAGCCGACGTAGCGAACCGGCAGGTCCACCCGGCGGCGCTCCGGCTTGGTGAGCAGAGCGCAGACCTCGATCGACCTCGGCCCCCGGGCCTGCAGGTTGCGCAGGAGATAGTGGAGGGTGAGCCCCGAGTCGATGATGTCCTCGACGATCAGGACGTTTCTGTCGGCGATCGGCGCGTCGAGGTCCTTGAGGATCCTGACCACGCCGGAGGAGTCCGAGGACGAGCCGTAGCTCGACACGGCCATGAAGTCGAACTCGCAATCGATCGTCAGGTGCCGCATC
>DATGDO010000258.1:0-8124 GCA_035310805.1 Solirubrobacterales bacterium | reverse complement strand
GCCGGTGATCACGCAGCGCGCATCCGAGGGCAGCTCCGCGTCGAACGGGATGCACCGGACGCTGACTCCGAGCTCGCCCATCGTCTCCTCGGTCGCCCGGTCCTCGCTCCACGGGGCCCTCACGAACCCGCCCGCGTCGGTCTCCTCGCCCGAGAAGAACTCGCGGAACTGGTCCAGGGTCGCAATGTCGTGGCGGGTGCGCTCACGCAGCCGCTCGCGGGCCTCCTCGAAGTAGCCGGTCTGGATCTCGCCGAGGACGCCGGCGACCGCCTCGGCGGCGGCGTCGCGGGGGACGGCGTCCCGGGCGAGGTCAGCGTCGTCGCGGCGGGTCATCGTCATCACTCCCTGCTCGATGTCGCGCTCGCCGAGCTCGATCACGACTGGCACGCCCTTGCGGATCCACTCCCACCGCTTCTCGGCGGGCTTGCGGTCGCGTGAGTCGACCTGAGCCCGTATCGGCGCGCCCTCCCAGGACCGCTCCGCGAGCTCGGCCTGGAGCCGCCCGGCGGCCTCGAGAACCGGCGCCGGGTCATCCCTGGTGATCGGGACGATCTGGACCTGCCGCGGAGCCACCCGCGGGGGGACGCGCAGGCCGTTGTCGTCGGCGTGGGTCATGACGACGGCGCCCATCATCCGGGTCGAGAGGCCCCAGGAGGTCGTGTAGGCAAGCTTGCGCTCGCCGTCCTCGTCGGTGAACTCCATCTCCATGGCGCGCGAGAAGTTCTGGCCCAGGTAGTGAGAGGTGCCGGACTGAAGCGCCTTGCCGTCCTGCATCATCGCCTCGATCGTCAGGCTGCGCTCGGCCCCGGGGAAGCGCTCCGACTCGGGCTTCTCGCCGGGGATCACCGGGATCGCGAGCACCGACTCAGCGAACTCGCGGTACACACCGAGCATCCGGCGGGTCTCCTCGAGCGCCTCCTCCTCGGTGGCGTGGGCGGTGTGGCCCTCCTGCCAGAGGAACTCGGTGGTGCGAAGCAGCACCCGCGGGCGCAGCTCCCAGCGGACGATGTTCGCCCACTGGTTGATCATCAGCGGCAGGTCCCGGTAGGAGTTGATCCACTTGGCGAAGGAGCGGCCGATGATCGTCTCGGAGGTGGGACGGACGATCAGCGGCTCGGGAAGCTCCGCGGCGGGGTGGAGGGAGCCGTCCTCACCCTGCTCGAGGCGATGGTGGGTGACCACCGCCATCTCCTTCGCGAAGCCCTCGACGTGCTTGGCCTCTTCCTCGAAGTAGCTCAGGGGGATGAAGAGCGGGAAGTAGGCGTTGACGGCGCCGGTCTCCTTGATCGCCTCGTCGAGCGCCCGCTGCATCAGCTCCCAGATGCCGTAGCCCCAGGGCCGGATCACCATCGCGCCGCGCACGTGGTCGAGCTCCGCGACCTCCGCGTCGCGGACCACGCTCTGGAACCACTGAGGGAAGTCCTCAGCGCGCGTCGGTGAGATGCCGGTTTTCGCCTTGCCTTCCATATGCTCGCCTGATGGGCCGAAGCCGTGGACAATCCTTTCGCAAGGGGCGGCGAAAGGGGTTTCGACGCCAGTTCGGGCTCGACCGCTCCGGCCCGCCGCCGCGCCAGACCAGGCCGGGGGAGCCGCTGCGCCCCTGGACGATTCCAAACGCGGTCGGCTACGTCCGTCTCGCGGGCCTGCCCGTCTTCCTCTATCTCGCGTTCTCGTCGGGCGATGGCCGCGACGCCGCCGCCGTCGCGATCTTCTGGGCGATCGCGGTGGGCGACTACCTGGACGGGTTCCTGGCCCGAGCCACCGGTCAGTACAGCCGCATGGGCGCGCTGCTCGACCCGATCGTCGACCGGCTGACGATCCTCTGCGGCGCCGCCGTCTGCTGGCACTTCGAGCTGCTGCCGCGCTGGGCGCTCGCCGTGCTCGCGGCCCGCGAGGTGATCACGGCGCTGCTCGCGCAGATCGCGCTGAGGCGAGGGGGAGAACTGAAGATCAACTGGCTGGGCCGGATCGCGATCTGGCCGACGATGGCGGCGATCTTCTTCGCGATGGTCTCCGCAAGCCCGGTCTGGGACGCGATGCTGATCGTCGGCGTGGCCCTGGGCGTGCTGGGGACGGTCGCCTACGTCCGGACGGGTCTGCGCGAGCTTGCAACTGCCTAGCCAAAACCCTGAAGCCCTGGTTGAGGCTGCCCCAACAGACCTATAATCGCCTGCCCATCACCAAACGGGTCGTGCTGGCGCGCGCCCTCGCACCAGTTGAGGAGTCCGTGGAGGACGAGACCTTTCCCGACATCGGCTCCATGAGCGATGAGGAGCTCAAGGAATTGATCGACAACCTGACCGCTGAGGAGCAGGAGGTGTCAGATCGCCGCCGGATCCTGCATGGCCGGATCGAGATCCTCAGGGCGGAGCTGGTCAACCGCATGCGTGAGAGCCGCCCCGACAGCGGGACGCTGATCAAGGGCGACGACGTGCAGCGGCTCAGCGAGATCCTCGCCGGCCACAGCGAGCCCCCGACCAAGCCTCCGACCTAGACGAGGACGGACGATGGCGATCCACTGCCCCGAGTGCGGATTCGTCAACGCAGAGGGGGCCAACTACTGCCAGAAGTGCGGCGCGTACCTCTCCCGCCCGGACGGGAAGGACGAACCGACGACGATGACCTACACCGTCGACGAGTCGGGGGAGATGCGCCAGGTCGACATCGACGAGGTCGTCGAGAGGCACGGCGCGGCTCTCGTGATCCGCGCCGGTGGCGGCCGCGCGGGGGAGAGCTTCACGCTCGACGACGAGAGGATCTCGGTCGGGCGGACTCCCGATGCCGGCGTCTTCCTCGATGACGTCACCGTCTCGCGCAACCACGCGCTGCTGGTGCGCCGCAAGGACGGCCTCTATATCGACGACCTGGGCTCGCTCAACGGCACGTACGTCAACCGCCGCAGGATCGAGTCCCACCAGCTTCAGGACGGCGACGAGATCCAGATCGGCAAGTACAAGCTGAGCTACCTGGAGAAGTGACGATGGAAGCCTCGCCGACATCCTTCGAGCGCAGCACCGTTGGCGCCTCCGACGGCGCGCCCTCCAACCGCAAGGCCCTCACCATCGGCGCCGTCGCCAAGATTCTCGGCCGCGAATTCGAGGACATCTCGATCTCGAAGATCCGCTATCTCGAGGATCAGAAGCTCCTCTCGCCGCGGCGGACGCCGGGCGGCTACCGGCTCTACAGCCAGGCCGACGTGGAGCGCCTGAGGACGATCCTGCGGATGCAGCGCGACGAGTTCCTGCCCCTGCGGGTGATCCGCCAGGAGCTTGCGGCAGGCGTGCGCGAGGAGCGCGGTGGGACAGCCTCCCTGCGCCGGGCGACGACCGTCGAGGCCGGCAAGGGCTCGCGCCTCACCATCGAGGAGCTGGTCGACCAGACCGGCGTCGGTGGCGAGCTGATCAAGGAGCTCGAGGACTGGCGCCTCGTCCAGCCCGAGAACGTCGAGGGCACGAAGCTCTACGACGACACCGATAGCGAGATCGTCAAGGCCTGCTCGGAGCTGGCCCGCTTCGGGGTGGGCGGTCGCAACCTGAAGGTGCTCCGCACGGCCGCCGACCGTGAGGCGGCGCTGCTGGAGGCGGTTGTGGGACCCGGGCTGCGCTCCTCCAACCAGAACCGCCGCCGCGAGGCGATCGAGAACCTGGAGAGCCTCGCCACGGCATGCAACAACCTGACGCACATGCTGCTCGTCCGCGATCTGCGGAAGCTGACCGGCGAGGAATAGGTTCTCCGACCCGTGGCACGCGTCGTGCGCAGGCGCCGGATCGCCGCGCCCGCGAGCGCGCTCTGGTCCTTGATCTCCGATCCGTACCATCTGCCGCGCTGGTGGCCGAACACCCAGCGGGTGGAGAACGTCAGCGAGGGCGAGGCCGCGGGGCGCAGCTGGACCCAGGTCCTCGAGACCCGTGACGGCCGTGGCATGCGGGCCGACTACCGCTGCGTGGACGCCAGCGACGGCGAGCGCTACGCCTTCGAGCAGGCGGTCGAGGGCACGCCGTTCGAGCGCTTCGTCAAGCGGGCCCGGACGGAGATCGAGCTGAAGCCGCAGGGCGGCGAGACCGAGGTGACGATGTCCCTCGACCGCAAGCTGCGCGGCCTCTCGCGGCTGGGCTCTCCGATGATGCGACGGGCGATCGGGCGGCAGCTGAACGAGGCGCTGACGGGGCTGGAGACCGCCGCTACCGGGACGGGAGGATCGGACTGACCGCCGAGATGAAGTGGTGGGGCTGGGGCGACCCCGACCGCCGCCTGGACCTGCCCTCCGAGGCGGTGGGGGCGCTGCGCGAGAAGCTCGGCGTCGAGCCGCAGGATGCGGTGGAGCCGGTGACGCTGGAGCAGGTGTCGCTGCCGGAGCCGCGCTCGGTCCCGGAGGCGGTCCGCTCGGCTGCCGGGGAGGTCCTGGACGGCAGGGAGGACCGGCTGAGGCGAGCGGCTGGCCGCAGCTATCCCGATCTGGTCCGGCTGCGGACCGGTCGGCTGGAATTGGCTCCGGACGCGGTCCTCAGGCCCGCGGACGCGGCCGCCGTGGAGGCGCTGCTCGGGGCCTGCGCCGCCGGCGGGGTAGCTGTGGTGCCTTACGGGGGAGGGACGAGCGTGGTAGGGGGCCTCGACGCTGTCGCCGACGGCCACCGGGCGGTGGTCTCGCTGGACCTGGCCCGCCTGCACTCGGTCGAGCTGGACGCGACGTCGCTGACCGCGCGTCTCGGGCCTGGCCTCACCGGCCCGGACGCCGAGGCGGCGCTGGGCGCCCGAGGGGCGACCATCGGGCACTTCCCGCAGTCCTTCGAACAGGCGACGATCGGCGGCTTCGCCGCCACCCGCTCCGCGGGCCAGGCCTCGAGTGGCTACGGGCGCTTCGACGAGATGGTGACTGCGGTCGAGCTCACCGCCCCCGCCGGCCGGCTGCGTACCCGACAGATCCCGCACACTGCGGCGGGCCCCTCGCTGCGGGAGCTGGTGGTCGGCTCGGAGGGGACGCTCGGGGTGATCACCGAGGTGAGCTGCCGCGTCCGCCGGGCGCCCCGGGACCGCCACTACGAGGGCTGGATGGCCGAGGACTTCGAGGCCGGGCGCGAGATCGTCCGTGACCTGGCACAGGCCCATCTCGCGCCGGACGTCCTGCGGCTCTCGGACGAGGAGGAGACCGGGGTCTCGCTCGACCTGGCCGGGACGCAGGGGTTTCGGAAGCGTGCCCTCGACACGTACCTCTCGCTTCGGCGCCGGCGGGGTGGCTGTCTCGTGGTCTGCGGCTGGGAGGGCGAGCGGGGATCGGTGCGCCGGCGGCGCTCGCTCGCGCAGACGCAGCTCAGGCTCGGCGGGGCGGTGCCGCTGGGCGGCTCCGCGGGGCGGTCCTGGGACCGCAACCGCTATACCGGCCCCTATCTGCGCGACGAGCTGATCAACCTCGGGGTGATGGTCGAGACCCTGGAGACGGCCCACACCTGGAGCCGTCTCGACGAGCTCTACCGGGCCGTCGGCGCGGCTCTGCGGGGAGCGCTGGGGAACCGCTCGATCGTGATGTGCCATGTCTCGCACGCCTACGCGGACGGGGCCTCCCTCTACTTCACCTTCCTGGCCCGGGCCCGGCGGGGGGAGGAGCTCGAGCAGTGGAGAGAGGCGAAGGCCGCCGCCTGCGAGGCGATCATCGCGAGCGGGGGAACGATCACCCACCACCACGCCGTCGGACGCGACCACGCTCCCTACATGCCGGCGGAGGTGGGAGAGCTGGGGCTGGACGCACTGCGGGCGGTCAAGGAGCGTCTCGACCCCGCCGGGATCATGAATCCGGGCAAGCTGCTCCCGACCACCAGATGACGGGTTGCTCCTCGGCCCCCGCCTCGAAGCACCCTCGCATCTAGCGAAGCGAGCCGCGCAGGACGGTCGTACCGACCGGCTGGGGGAGGGTGCCGCTCTGGGCCGCCTGCTGGACCGCCGAGGCCGCCCCGCGCCGGCGCGTCAGCGTCAGCTCCGCCGTGTCGAAGCTCGGCAGCAGGCCGACGGCCGCGCTCGGGATCGGGGTCCGGCCGGTGAGCTGTCCGTCGTTACCCACCGCCTGGAAGGCGACGGGGAGGCTGCGCCCACCGGAGCCCACGAACCAGAGGACGTAGGACTCGCCGCGCCCGCTCGGCGCGAGCCCACGGATCGCGAGATCGATCGCCGGCTGGTCGGCCACGCGCACCACAGCGATCGTGCCCTCGGCCGTCGAGCCCCCGACCGGTCTCATCGGGATCGAAACGACGTCCTCGCGGTCAGCGGTCGTCCCGGGCGCGCTCTCACCGCCACCGTCGCCACTGGACCCGGTGACGAGCAGCACGACCACGACGGTCAGCGCGGCGATCCCGACGACGGCGGCGATCGCCCAGCGAGCCCCGCGGCCGGCGCCGGACGGCTGGCCGGGAAGACGCGAAGCGGATACCGGGACCGGCGAGGTCGCCACCTGCGGCCGATCCAGCGCCTCCAGGCGGTCCCTGACCGCCGGCGCGGAGAGCTCCTCGCCGCGGTCGTCCTCCAGGGCCCTCAGCGCTGCGTGCGCCCGTGCGCGCACGTCCGCCGCATCGGTGCCGAGGACCCCGGCCACCTGCTCGTAGCCGTCCCCCGCGAGGAGCAGTTGCAGCAGGGCGCGCTGGTCCTCGCTCAACGCCATACCCGGCGCCCGGCTCAGCGCTTGGTCCCGCCGCCGCCCGCCTGCGGCTGTGCGCCCGAGGATCCAGTGCCCCCCGCCTGGCCCTGGACCGCGGAGACGGCCCGCTGGAGCTGCTGGAGCAGCTGGGTCGCGCTGCCCTCGAGAACAGTGGTTCCGGCGAACGGGACGAGCCCCGTGACCCTCTTGGCCTTCGACTGGGCGGCGAGCGCCTGCTGGATCCGCTGGAACTCCGCCTGGGTCACCCGGGAGAGCTTGATCGTCGGCAGGGCCTGGAGGATGATGAGCTCCTGGGTGGGAAGCGGCGCCGCGCCCTTCAAGTTGCCATCGGAGGCGACCGTCTCCTGACCGAGCGGTCTCGCCTGGTCACCGGATCCGGTCAGCCAGAGCACGTACTCGTCACCGTTGGCGCTTGGCTCCAGATGCACGGCGTTGGTCTGCAGTGCGAACCCCGCGGCCTGCGTCTGACCGTTCTTGCCCTGCTGGGGTACGGGGATCAACGTGACCTGGCCGGTGGGCGGGCAGTCGGCGTTCGCCGCCTCGCCGGTCGCAGACAGGCCGATCGTCGGGACGCCGGCCTGCTGCGCGGCGGAGGTGTCGATCGGCTTGCAGTCGCTGCTGCCGCCCCCGCCGCCGCTGGTCGCGACGACGATGATCACGATCACGACCGTGATCCCGGCCGCGAGACCGACGACGAGCTGGGTGCGGCGATGCCCCGTGGTGGAGCCGAGCCCGCTGAAGAACGCGGCGGCGCGTGATGCGAACCCGGGGCCCTTGGGCGCGGCCGCGGGAGACGGTGCCTGCGGCGCAGGGGCGGCGGCGGTCGGGGCCGCGGCCGGGGAAGGCGGCGGCGCGGCGCGGCGGCCGCCGCGCGGCTCGGGGATCTCCGGCAGCTGCGCCTTCGGGGCGAGCAGCCTCAGGTTCTGAACCAGGCGCTGAGCGAGTGCGTTCGCCTCCGGGTCACTCTGCAGATGGCGCACCGCGTCCGCGCGGCCGATCGGGTCCGCCTGGCCGAGCAGGTAGTCGCTCAGGCCGACCTGGGCGTCTGGATCCGCGCCGCCGATCTCGTCAAGGGCGGAGCGTGCCCGGGAGCGAACCTCGTCAGGAGCGACCCCGAGCAGGGATCCGATGTCCTCATAGCTCTGCCCCCCTTCGAGCAGCAGCTGCAGCATCGCGCGCTGTTCGTCCGTGACCGCCACGAGCGTGGAAGCCTAGGGCAGCGGCAGAGCCGGTGACGCACCTCTTGGGCTCTGTCAGCCCCGCTCTCCCGCCCGGTCGTGGGGCTCGACCCGCCGCGCGAGCCGCGGGTAGAACCTGAGCAGCCCGTCCCGGTCGAGCTCCAGCTCGGCCGTGAAGTCGGCGTCGCGGCTCAGATAGCGGACCACGGAGCCATCGTCACGAACGCGCACGTGCTCGTAGCGCTGGGGCGAGGCCTCTACGCGCAGGGTCGGCATCCGGATGAATGCCATCATGAAGTCCCC
>DATGDO010000257.1:0-4260 GCA_035310805.1 Solirubrobacterales bacterium | reverse complement strand
AGACGACCCGCCCCTCCTCGATCGCGGTGACGATCGATGAGAAGTTGTCGTCGGTGAGCACCATCGTCGCCGCCTCTCGGGCGACGTCCGTTCCGGTGACGCCCATCGCCACACCGATGTCGGCTCGCCGGAGCGCCGGCGCGTCGTTGACGCCGTCCCCGGTCATCGCCACGGTGTGACCCTCGCTGCGCAGCGCCTCGACGAGGTGGAGCTTCGTCTCGGGATTGCTGCGGGCCACGACCAGCTCGTCGGTCTCGGCGACCAGGCGATCGAGCTCCTTCTCCGACATCCGATCGATCTCCCCACCGCTCACGACTCGCGGCTCGCCGGTCACGATCCCGACCTGACGAGCCACCGCCTCGGCGGTGAGGGCGTGGTCGCCGGTGACGACGATGATCCGGATGCCCGCCTGACGGCAGCGCAGCACCGCCTCGGGGACGTCCGGCCGTGGCGGGTCCTGAAGCGCGGCGAGCCCCAGGAAGCAGAGCTCGGACTCGGCGCGCTCGCGCTCCTCCAAATCGAGCTCTCCGTCGATCCTGCGCTCGGCGAAGCCGAGGACGCGCAGGCCACGCCGTGCATATCCGTCGGCCGTCGCTCGGATCCGCTCGCGCTCGTCTGAGCCCAGCGGTCGCTCCTCGCCGTCGCCGCGAACGCGATCGCAGCGCTCGAGGAGCTCGGTCGGAGCCCCCTTGACGTGGAGCCACCGCTCCTCCGGCGTCTCCTCGTCGAGGGTGGTCATCCGCTTCCTGCGCGGATCGAACGCGAACAGCAGCAGCCGCTTCTCCGGTCGCTCCTCCTGGATCCGCGACCAGTCCTCACCCAGCTGAGCGGCGGCGGCGAGCAGGGCGCTCTCGCTCGGATCCCCTCTGCGCTCCAAGCCGTTCCCGGCGGCCGTCAGGTGCGCGTTGTTGCATCGCACCGCCGTCCGCAACAGCCCGGAGAAGGGCTCGGGCGCGCTGCCGTCCCAGGGGCGGTCCTCGGGAGTCACCTCGTCGCCGTCCGCCCAGAGCGCCGCCACCGACATCCGGCCCTCGGTCAGCGTTCCCGTCTTGTCGGTGCAGATCACGTCGGTGGAGCCGAGCGTCTCGACCGCGGTCAGCCGCTTGATCAGGGCGCGACGGCGAGCCATCCGCCGCACCCCCACCGCGAGGGCGAGGGTGATCGTCGGCAGCAGCCCCTCGGGGACGTTCGCCACCAGCAGCCCGATCGCGAAGGTCAGCGAGTCGTCGAGCGGCAGCCCCGCGATCGTGATCCCAACCAGCAGGAAGACGACCCCGGCGATCACCGCCACCGCGGCGATCAGCTTGGCCGCGCGGTTCACCTGGATCTGCAGCGGGCTGATCTCGGTCTTGACCCGCTGCGAGAGCGCGGCGATGCGTCCGAGCTGGGTCGCCATCCCGGTCGCGTAGACGACCGCCTCGGCCTCCCCGGCCGTGCAGAGGCTGCCGCTGAACAGCAGGTCCTCCGACTCGAGCGGCGAAGCCGGACGGCCGCTCGGCGCAGCGCTGCGCATGACGGGCTGGGACTCCCCGGTGAGCGGGGACATGTCGACCTCAACGCCACCGTCGATCAGGCGCGCGTCCGCGGAGAGGCGGTCTCCCTCGGAGAGCAGGAGCAGATCACCCGGGACGAGGATGGAGGCGTCGACCTCCACCTCGGCACCGGCTCGCATGACCCGCGCGGTCGGCGGCAGGAACTCCTGCAGCGCCTCCGTCGCCCGCTCGGCCTGCAACTCCTGGGCGAAGGCGAAGAATGCGTTGAGGACGATCACCGCGACGATTGCGATCGCGAGCGGGAGCAGGTCGCCGACCACCGCGAGCACGGCCGCCACCCAGAGCAGCAGCGCCAGCGGGTGGCTGAACTGCCGTGCCAGCTCCCGCAGGCGCCCGCGACCCTCCTTGCGGCGGATCTCGTTGGGCCCGTGCTGCTCGAGCCGCCGAGCGGCCTCCCGCTGGGAGAGGCCGGCCCGCGCGGTGCCGAGGTGGCGGAAGAGCAGGTCGACGCGCTCCTCCGGATCGAGCCGCGGCTCGTCAGCCATCGAGCGGGCTCCGGTTCCGGGTGATCGCCTTGAACAGCTCGACGGCGAGGAACGGGACCGTGGCGAGGATGAGCGCCCAGCCCAGCTGGACCGTCGAGAGCGCCACGACGTCGAAGCGCTCGGCAATGCCGGGCACAGCCAGGATCACGACCTGGACCACTGCGGAGAGCAGCACCGCCCCGATCAGGGCTGTGTTGCGGCCCGCCCTGAAGAACCAGTCAGTGCCGCGCACGGCGAAGACGTGGGTGAGCTGCGCGAAGACGAGCGTCGCGAACGCCATGGTCTGTCCCGTGGCGTGGCTGTCGGCCTCGCCGATCAGGAAGGAGACGAAGGCCGCGAGGCCGGTGGCGATCCCCCCGACCAGGAGGCGCGCTCGGATCGGATCGAGGATCCCCTCCGTCGGAGGTCGCGGCGGCCGCCGCATCGCGTCCCGCTCGGGCGGATCGACGGCCAGGGCTACGGCCGGCAGTCCGTCCGTCAGCAGGTTGACGAGAAGGATCTGCACCACGGTGAGAGGAGCATCGAGCCCCAGGGCGATCGCGAGTGCAAAAACCATCACCTCCCCGGCGTTGGCCGCCAGCAGGAAGTGGATGAAGCGGAGGACGTTCTCGTAGATCGAGCGGCCCCTCCTGATCGCCTCGACGATGGTCGAGTAGTCGTCGTCTGTGAGCACGAGGTCAGCCGCTGCCCTGGCCGCGTCGGTGCCCCTCTCGCCCATCGCCACACCGATGTCAGCCGCCTCCAGCGCGGGCACGTCGTTGACGCCGTCACCGGTCATCGCGACCACCTCCCCGCGCCCACGGAGCGCATCGACGATGCGCACCTTGTGGCGTGGAACCACGCGCGCATAGACCCGGACGTCCGGGCTCCGGGCGGCGAGCTCGTCGTCGGAGAGCTGGTCGAGCTCGGCCCCGGTCAGCACGCTCTGGTGGTCGTCCTCGACCAAATTCGTCTCCCGGGCGATCGCCAGGGCCGTGCCGGGGTGGTCTCCGGTGATCATCACGGTGCGGACGCCGGCCTCCCGGGCCTCCTCGACGCTCCGCGCGACACCGGGCCGAGCCGCATCGTGAATCCCCAGGATCCCCAGCGGCGTGAGCTCCCGGTCCTCCTCGTCGCCCGCCGCCAGCTTCCTCTGGGCGACCATCAGCACGCGCATGCCCTGCTCGGCCCATCGCGCGGACAGCGATCTCAGGCTGGCGCGGTCGGCCTCCGGCGCGAGGCGGTCGATCATCTTCTCGGGCGCCCCCTTCGCGAACAGCATCAGGCCGTCCGAGGACTCGACGGTCACGCTCATCCGCTTTCGCTCGGAGTTGAAGGGCTCGACCCGGACCACGTCCCGCTCGTGGAGCAGCTTCTCGGGGTCGATCCCGCGCCCCGCGGCCGCCTCGGCGATCGCCGCCTCCACCGGCTCGGTCGAGGCGTCCGCCGAGCCATCGGACGCTCGCACCAGCTCGTCGGAGGCGAGCAGGCTCGCGGTGAGCAGCTCGTCGATCGACTCGGCGCCGGAGCTGTCCTGCGGCGCCATCTCGGTCCCCAGGGCGCAGGAATAGACACGGGCGAGGCTCATCCGGTTCTCGGTGATCGTGCCCGTCTTGTCCGCGCAGATCACCGTCGCGGAGCCGAGCGTCTCGACCGCCTCCAGCCGCTTTGCGATCGCGCCGCGCTCCGCCATCCGCTGGACCCCGAGCGCGAGGGCGATGGTCAGCACCGCCGGCAGCCCCTCCGGCACGGCGGCGACCGCAAGGGAGACGCCGATCAGGACGCTGTCCGCAAGCGATTCGCCCTGGGCCCAGGCGAGCGCCGCGAGCGCGAGGCAGAGCACGACGGCGGCGCGAAGCAGCCAGCCGGCGAAGCGCTGGAGCCGGCGCTGCAGCGGCGTCGGCGTGCGGGGCATGCCAAGGGCGGTGCTCACCGCCTGCCCGATCTCCGTGTCGGCGCCGATCGCCGTGACCGAGGCGTCCCCCGCGCCGCGGGTGATGATGGTCGCGGCGTAGAGCGGGGAACCCGCCCGCTTCTCCACGGCCAGCGATTCGCCGGTGACCGCGGACTCATCCACTTCCAGCGTCTCACCGATCAGGTCGGCATCAGCCGGCACGCGGTCCCCCCCGCGCAGCCTGATCAGGTCGCCGACGACGAGGCTCTCCGCGGCGACGCTCCTGAGCTTGCCGTCCCGGACGACGCGGGCGGTGGGAGCCATCATCCTGCGCAGGCGACGGCTCGCC
>DATGDO010000256.1:0-2527 GCA_035310805.1 Solirubrobacterales bacterium | reverse complement strand
AGCTGCTCGACCGTGGGCGCCCCGTCGACCTGCTCGGCGAAGGAGAGATGTTCGGCCACCCTTCCGTGCTCTCGGGCCTGCCGACGAGATACGAGGCCCGGCCGCGGGAGGACACGCTGTGCTACTCGCTGGCGGCAGAGGACGTGATCCCGCTGCTCGGGCGTCCCTCGAGCCTGCGCTTCCTGGCGCGCTCGCTTCTCGCCCGGAGCGAAGCCGCCGAGGAGGCTCCGACCGGGCCACGCATCCCCGATGTGGCACAGCAATCAGCAGGGGACCTGGTGCGAAGCCCGGCCGTGATCTGCCCCCCGGATACCACCTTGCGCGAAGCGGCCCGGCTGATGGATGCCAAGGAGGTCAGCGCGGTCCTGGTCGATCTCGGGGATGGTGAGCTCGGGATCGTCACCGACCGGGACCTTCGCTCGCGCGTGGTCGCGGACTCGCTGCGGTCCGACGACCCGGTGAGCAGCGCGATGACCGTCCCCGTGATCAGCGTCGGATCCGATCAGACGGGGGCGGACGTGATGCTCGCGATGCTCGATCACGACATCCGACACGTCGTGGTTCTCTCGCCGCGTTCCGAGCTCCTCGGGGTGATCGTCGCCATCGACCTGGTCACCGCCGAGACCCGCTCACCGTTCGTGCTGCGCCGTGAAATCGGCAGGGCCAGCAGCAAGGACGATCTGCGGGAGGCCGCGGGGCGGCTCAACTCGACGGTGATCGCCCTCCACCGCGCCGAGCTGCCGCCCTCCCAGGTCAGCGAGATGATCTCGGCGGTGGCGGATGCGCTGATCCGGCGAATGATCGAGCTCGGCATCGAAACCGAGGGACCTCCACCCGCCGAGTTCTGCTGGATGTCGCTGGGAAGCCATGGCAGGCGGGAGCCGGTTCCGTCCTCGGACGTCGACTCGGGCATGGCCTGGAGGGACGCACCCGATCCGGACCCGATCAGGGCCGAGCCGCGCCGCAGGCTGGCGGCGGCGCAGACGAGCGAGTACATGCATGGGATCGCTGCACATGTGGCCGACTGCGTCCGGGTGCTCGGCTGGCGCCTCGATCCCCACGGCGTCACCGCCACGGGTGCGTTCTCGGCGAGCTCGATCGAGGACTGGGGCCGGGCGATCAGCCATTGGCTTGCCCATCCCGGCGACAACCGGGTGCTGATCGCCACCTCGATCCTGCTCGACGGCCGTACGGTCTACGGATCCGAGCGCGGACTGGACGTCAAGCAGCTGCTGTTCGAGACCGGCGACCGCCCGACCCTGGAGCGGTGGATGCTCCGACTCGCCCTGGCTTCGAAGCCCCCCACCGGCTTCCTGCACGACATCGTCGTCGAAGGGTCTGGACGGCAGCGGGGCACCTTCGACATCAAGCGCGGCGGGTTGATGCCGATCGTCGACCTGGCGCGCTACGCCGCGCTGAAGAGCGACGTTCGCATCACCCCCACCCTGGAGCGTCTGCGCGTCGCGGCCGATCTGGGCGTGATCAAGGTGACCGAGGCCCGAATCCTCGAGGAGGCCTTCGAGCTGTTCAGTGCCCTGCGCCTCGCACATCAGGTCGCGCAGCTCGAGCGGGGCGAGGAACCCGACAACCGGCTCGATCCGAAGCAGCTGGATCCCCTCACGCGGCGCTATCTGCGCGACGCCTTCAGGGAGGTCGCGGCGGTACAGCGCTCGGTGACCGCCGACCTCAGCTCGGCGCGATAGCGATGGCGCAGATCGACTCCCCCGCGGTGCGGGCATATCGGGAGGCAGCGCTGCCCGCGGCGCGTGCCCCCTGGCGCGAGGTCACCTTCAGCGCGATCGACTTCGAGACCACAGGTCTCGACCCCGCCTCGGACGAGATCATCTCCTTCGCGACCGTGACCGTCGCCGAGGGACGGGTGCGCGCCGGCGATGCCCGCTACGGACTGGTCCGGCCAAGCCGGATGCCCGACGGCGAGACGATCCGCATCCACGGGCTTCGCGAGGCCGACCTCGAGCAGGCCCCGCCGCTGTCCGGGGTGATCGACCAGCTGCTCGAGCCGCTGACGGGGAGGGCGATCATCGCCCACGTCGCCGACGTCGAGCGGGGCTTCCTCCGAGCCGCCCTCGCGGAGCGCGGACTCGAGCTGCGCAACCCGATCGTCGACACGGCGGCGATGGATCGGGAGCTCCGCAGGCTGCGTCGCGAGCCCCCCACCGAGCACGAGCCGGTGGGCCTCTCCGCGATGGCGCGCGAGCTCGGCCTCCCGGTGCACCGGCCACACCACGCGGAGGGGGACGCCCTGACGACCGCGCAGGCGTTCATCGCGCTGGCGACGCATCTGGAGGTGTTCGCGCCGCAGACGCTGAGCTCCCTCGAGCGCATGTCCCATCCGCCACGGCGGGGAGCATCGCTGCCGTCGCTGCTCGGCCGATTCGGCCTTGGCTCGGGCTGAGCGGGCGAGTCAAGCCGCTCACCGGCGGGTAGCAGGCAGGCCGATCCGTAGGACGTCCTCAAATTGCAGGCAATCGGGCTTGACGGATGTCCGCTTTCGGACATAGTGTCC
>DATGDO010000255.1:0-7101 GCA_035310805.1 Solirubrobacterales bacterium | reverse complement strand
CCCGCGTCGCTTCAGAAGGGGAAGTTCCGCCGGCCTACTCGACGCCTATCTCGCGGCGCGGCCCAGCGAGAGCGAGCCCAGGATGCCGCTCGGGCGGCTGGCGCGGCTGCCACTGGCGCACTGACTGGCGCACCAGTGGCGCACGACGCCTGAAAACCACTGTCTACGCGGGATTAGGACTCGAGCTTCCCGATCTTGAAGATCTTGGTACCGCAGTCGGGGCACGTGCCCTGAATAGCCGGGCGACCGTTCTTCATCGTGACCTGCTGCGGATCCTTGATCTCGACCTTCTTGCGTTCCTTGACGCAGTAGCCCTCAGGCATCGAGGACCTCCTTTCGAGCGGATTCCGCGAGCCACGCTAGAGCACTCGGCGGACGTGCGTGGCGAATTCGCTGCAACTTAGTGCTGTTTGTAACTATTACGGCTTCTTGGGCGTCGTCGTCGTGGTGGTGGTCGTCGTGGGGGGCGTGATCGCCGCGCCCGCCCCCGCGCCGCCCTTGCCGAGGGCGCCCGACGCCGCCTGGCTCTGCAGCGTCGAGATCTTGGCCGCGTTCTGCGACTGCTGCTTCTGGACCGCCGAGATCGACTGCTGCAGCTGGGCGACGGAGGCGTTGAGCGCGTTCTGTGTGTCCTTCGAGTTCTTCGTCGCCGCAGCCTGCAGCGCGTCGACCCTCTTCGTGAGCTGGTCGAGGTCGCTCTTGGTGGCGCTGTCGTTCTTGGTCGTCAGCCCGAAGTAGAGCGCCGCGCCCGCGGCCAGGATCGCGATCAGCAGCCCCGCCGCGCCGAAGTAGGTGATCCGGCCCAGCTTGCGCTCGATCTCCGCCATCCAGCCCTGCAGGCCCTCCATCCGCTCCTGGAGGGTGGGCTCGGGCGACTTGCCCGTCGTCGCGCCGGCCCCGGCCGCCGTCGCCTTGGTCTCCGCCTGGGCCGCGACCGGCGGCGCGCCGTTGCCGGCCTTCGCCGTCTGCGGCCTGGTCGCCGTGGTCGCCTTCCCGGGCCGCGGGGCGCGGCGCGAGCGTGTGGGCAGCGTCACCTTGGGCATCCGGATACGCGGCGTGCGGAACCTTCCCTCTGCCATCTCGCCATCCTAATCACCCGTACCGGGCGCGACGCCGGTCGCTCGCAGCCGCGTACCATCCGCCTCCGGTCCGCATCAAACGGGTCGCCCACTGGGATGAGGGGAGGCTCCTTTCGGAGTCCCCTCGCCTGAAGCGGGCGCCCTCGCACAAAGGAGATCCGCCGATGCCCGAAGCAGTGATCGTCGACACCATCCGCACGCCGATCGGCCGTGCCTTCAAGGGCTCGCTGGCCCAGCTGCGCCCGGACGAGATGGGCGCCCTCGTGATCGATCAGCTGCTCGAGCGGAACCCGGACGTCGATCCGGCCTCCGTCGAGGACGTCTTCTGCGGCTGCGGCATGCCGCAGGGCCTTCAGGCTTTCAATATCGCCCGGATCATGGTCCTGCTCTCCAAGAAGCTGCCGGAGACCGTCAACGGCGTCACCATGTCGCGCTACTGCGCCTCCAGCCTCGACTCGATCCGGCACGCGGCGAACGCCGTTCGGGCCGGCCAGGGCGACGCCTACATCGCCGCCGGCGTGGAGTGGGTGAGCCGCTACAACGAGCGCACCGAGCCCGCCGGCGCCGCGGACCAGAACGAGAAGCTCCAGGGCAAGGACGGCACGCCGAACGCCTACATCGAGATGGGCGTCACCGCCGTCAACGTCGCCAAGCGCTACGAGGTGAGCCGCGCCGACATGGACAAGTACGCGCAGCGCTCGCAGGAGCTGGCGGTCAAGTCGCAGGAGGACGGCTTCTTCGACCGCGAGATCGTGCCGGTCGAGCTCCCGGACGGCAACGAGGTGACGAAGGACGACGGCCCGCGAGCGAGCTCGACGCTCGAGAAGCTCGCGGAGCTGCCCGAGGCCTTCGAGGGCGGCGGCGGGGTCACCGCCGGCAACTCCTGCCCGCTCAACGACGGCGCGGCGGCCGTGCTGGTGATGTCCGAGGACCGCGCCAAGGAGCTCGGCCTGACGCCCAGGGCGAGGCTGCTGACCGCGGCCACGCACGGGAACGAGCCCGAGTACATGGGCGTCGCCCCGATCGGGGCGATCAAGAAGGTGCTCGACCGCCAGGGAATGAAGGTCAACGACGTCGACGTCGTCGAGCTCAACGAGGCCTTCGCGGCCCAGGTGATCCCGATCATGGCCGAGTGCGACATCCCGCTGGAGAAGATGAACACCCACGGCGGGGCGATCGCGCTGGGTCACCCGTTCGGCATGACCGGCGCCCGGATCATGGGCACGCTGCTCAACGCGATGGAGACCGACGACCACCAGATCGGTCTCGAGACGATGTGCGTCGCCGGCGGCCAGGGTGAGGCGATGCTCGTCGAGCGGCTCAACTAGTCACCAAGCCTCCAGCGGAAGGACGCGCGCCACCCGGTCGCCGGCGGGGACCACGAAGGCAGCCTCGGAGAGCGCGGCGACGAGCAGGCGGGCCATCGGCTCGGCGGCTATCGGCCGGAGGACGCCGGCGGCGAGCGCTCCCTCGAGCGCCGCGCGGGTCAGCCGAGGAGAGGAGACGGGGACTCCGCTACCGTCGCCCAGGCGTGTCACCGGAGCGCTTCACCTCGCTCCTGGAGGCGGCCAGGCAGGGGAGCGAGGCCGCTTGGCAGGAGCTCTATGACGGCCTCGCGCCGGTGGTCCTCGGCTATCTGCGAGCGAACAGGGCGCCCGATCCCGAGGACGTGCTGAGCGAGGTCTTCCTGCAGGTCGCCCGCGACATCTCCAGATTCGAGGGCGAGGAGCGCGGCTTTCGGTCCTGGGTGTTCACGATCGCCCATCACCGGCTGATCGACGCCCGCCGCCACTCGGCTCGCCGCCCGATCGATCTCTCGCCAGAGCCGCCGGAGCCAGCCGCGCGGGCGGACGACGCCGCCGAAGAGGCGCTCGCGAGGATCGGTGTCGGGGAGGTCCAGCGCGTCCTCGGCACGCTCTCCGAGGATCAGCGGGCCGTGCTGCTGCTGCGGGTGATCGGCGATCTCAGCATCGAGGACGTGGCGAAGGCCCTGGGCAAGCGGCCCGGGGCGGTGAAGGCGCTGCAGAGGCGCGGGCTGGCCGCGGTCAGACGGGAGCTGGGTCAAGAAGGGGTAACCCTGTGAGCGGCAACGGCGCTTATGGAGATGAGATGAACGAAGTCGCCCTATTCGAGAGCGCCCTGCGTGCGGCCGTGCGCACCCGGCCCGATCCGAGGCTCAGGGCAGCCCTGGTGCCGCGGCTGGCGGCCACCGCTCGCGCCTCCACGCTCGAGGCGGAGAGGCAGGCAATGCGGGCAGGCACCAGGGGGCGGCCGCGTTCGCGACTTGCGTCGGTAGCCAGGGTTGGGATCGCCGTGGCGTTGATCCCGTTCGTCCTCGCGGGACTCGCGTTTGCGGGCGTGACCGTGCCGGGAGCGGCCCGCTCGGCCTTCGACACGGTCGGCATCACCCTGCCGAATCAGCCCGCGACAGACAACGACGCGACCACCACCAGGACGACGACCGAGCCGAGCTCGTCTGATCCGGTGGACAAGGGCGCCGCCGAGGGCGTCAAGAGCGAGGGCGAGCGCGCCCAAAAGGGCAATTCCGCGGCGGCCCATCAGCAGGCGCTCGCGCAGCGCCAGAAGGCCATCAAAAACACTCGCGCCAAGGACACTCGCGGCAGGGCGCTCGGGCTCACCGGCTCGACCCCGCCCGGCCAACGCGGGCAGACCGGCCCCCCCTCGCACTCGAACGCCGGCGGCTCCTCGACGCGGGCGACACTGACGCCGCCGCCACCACCGCCCCCGCCCGACAACCCGGGCAACGGGCAGGGCCACTCCAAGTAAGCCGCCGCTCCCGAAGTGGTGCGGCCCGGTGGCCGCTATCAGATCGCGGCTGCAGCGGCCGCCCCGCACAAGTCGCGACGGCTATCGCCCTCGCTCCAAAATGGTGCGGCCTGGCAGCCGCTAGTCCTCGAACAGCGCGTAGCCGTAGGAGCCGCGCTTGTAGGCGAGCTTGGCGATCGCGGTCATCCGCTCGTCGTCGTTGGACTCGATCTGGTCGAACCTCGAGTCGACGCGGCGCGCCGCCCGGCTGCAGAAGGTGTCGGCGATGAACCGCTCCTGTCCGGAGGGCTCGACACCCTGGTCCTCGAAGATGTGGCTGACCCGGGAGAGCAGGGCCACCTGCGCGTAGATGTCGGCGATGTTGTCGGCGAGCCGCTTCTGCTGGAACTGCCGCTCGACGATCCCCTTCCCGTTCTCGCGCAGCAGCTTCTCGGTGATCGCGGCCAGGCGCTTGACCTGGTCCGAGATCGCGTCGGCGTGATCGGAGAGCTCGTCGTGGGCCATGCTGATCTTGTCCGGGCGGACCTCCCGCTGGATGCGGTCGCTGGCGTAGTCGATCAGCACACCGATCGAGCCGATCGGGTCGCTCAGCTCGATCTCGGACAGCCCCTCGAGCTTCTCGCCGACCGGCTTGAAGCCGCCGAGGGCGATGAAGGCGCGCATCACGTCATTGGCGCCCTCGAAGATCGGATAGATGCGGGTGTCCCGCAGCACCTTCTCGTAGGGCTGGTCGCGCATATAGCCCTCGCCGCCGGCGAGCTGGAGGGCGCGGTTGGCCGCGTACCAGAGGAACTCCGTGCCGGAGACCTTGCAGATCGCCGACTCCAGCGAGTAGTCGGGCACCCCCGCGTCGACCAGTCCGCAGGTCAGGTAGCACATCGACTCGAGGCCGAAGAGGTGGGTGACCATCCAGCCGATCTTCTCCTGGACCAGCTCGAAGTCCGCCAGCGGGCGGCCGAACTGCCGGCGCTCCTTGACATGCTCGATCGCCAGGTCGAGCAGCCTCTTGGCGCCGCCGACCGAGCCGGTTCCGAGGCCGATCCGGCCATTGTTGAGGACCTGCATCGCGACCCGGAACCCCTCTCCCGGCTCGCCCAGCACGTTCTCGGCCGGCACCTTGACGTCCTTGAAGTAGAGGCGCCGCAGGTCGTTCCCCCGCAGGCCCATCGTGTCGAAACGCTCGCCTGCCTCCAGGCCCTCCATTCCCTTCTCCAGCAGCAGCGCGATGTGGCGGTCCTCGCCGTCGATCTCCGCCCGGGCGAAGGTGGTGATCACGTCGGCGCGCGAGCCGTTGCCGATGTAGCGCTTCTCGCCGTTGAGGACCCAGGAGCCGTCGCTCTGCCGGACCGCGCGGGACTGCACGTTGTAGGCGTCCGAGCCCGCCTCGGGCTCGGTCAGGGCGAAGGCGGCGAGCTTCCTTCCGGCGGCGAGGTCCGGGAGGAAGCGCTCCTTCTGCACGTCGGTGCCGAACAGGGAGATGCCCTTGAACCCGATCGACTGATGGACGCCGAGCACGATCGCGAGGGTGGCGTCGATCTGGCCGACGGTCTCGAACACCCGGGCGTATCCGGTCTGCGAGAGACCCTGGCCGCCGTAGGCCTCGTCGACGTAGAGGCCCAGCGCGCCGATCTCGCCGAGGTCGCGGAGCACCTCGTCCGGGATCCAGCGCTCCTCCTCGACGCGTCTCGCGTCGTAGTTCTGCGCGCAGTAGTCGCGGATGCGTGCGTTCAGATCCCTGATCCGGTCCTGCTCGATGGCGTCCGTGTCCGGCCAGGGGAAGACGAGCTCCTCGTGGATCTCGCCGAGGAAGAGCGACTTCGCAAACGACGAGACGCCCTCCTGCGCCTCCTCCTGCCGCGGAATCGCCTCGCGGACTGCCATCGCGGCACCAGACTACCCGTGCTCACGAACTACGCTGCCCCGGCATGCACGGCAGATCGCTCGTCCTCGCGCTGATCGGCCCGCTCCTCGCCACAGTCGGCTGCGGAGGCTCGGGGCATCAGCGGATCAATCCGGAGAGGCTGCTCGACGCGGCCGCCCAACACCCGATCACGAGCGCGCAGACGCAGATCGACGTGAGGATGCAGGTGGACGGGGTCCCGCAGCTCTCCGGGCCGCTCAGGCTGAGGCTCCGGGGGCCCTACGTCAGCGGCGAGGGGGAGCGGATCCCGAGCTTCGATTGGAGGCTGAGCGCCAGCGCGCTGGGCTTTCCGCTCGGAGGGCGAATCGCCTCGACCGGCGCGAACCTCTACCTGAGCCTCTACGGAGACAACTACGAGGTCGGGACCGGCGCCGTCGCCGCGGCGAACGAGCGCATCAGGGCGGCGGCCGGCGGCCCATCGGGCGAGGGCCCCGGGCTGCATCTTCGCGACTGGTTCGGCCCGGCCCGCGTCGCCGGAGAGGGCAACGAGGGCGGCGCCGACTGCGAGCGGATCGCGGCGCCCCTGCGCGGCGGCGAGATGGCCCGTGAACTGGCGCCGCTCGCCGGCAGCGTCTGGTTCTCGGAGCCGCCCCGCTTCTCCGGGAGGGCCGGGGCCTGCGTCGGCTATGACGATCGGGCGTTCCACGAGCTTCACGCCGACGCCACCGTCCAGGTCCCGCCCGCGGATCGGCCGCGGCTCGGTGGGGCGACCGCCGTTCACCTCCTGCTCGAGGTGGTGAACAGCGACCTCGGGGAGCCGCAGCAGGTCTCGATCCCCGGCGGGGGCGGCTACCGGCCGATCCGAGACCTGGCCCTCACTCTCAACGACCTCGGCGTGCCGATCCCCTTATAGGCTGAGCGCATGGAGTCAAGCGGGAGAACCCCGGAGGAGCGCAGGTCTGCTGCGAAGGCGCGCGCCCGGGCCCGCGCCGGCGAGCCACCGGCGACCGGCGACGATCAGCTGCTCAGCGGCTCGGGCCCGCGCGGCGCCGACCGCCCGATGAGGCGCCACTACGGCGGCCCCGACGTCTACTTGCGCCGCCGGCTGCTCGCCGGCGTGGCGGTGATCGTCTTCATCGTCCTGATCTTCCTGCTGGTCGGCGGCTGTTAGGCCGCCCCGCGCGAACTAGATCAGCTCTTCGGCCTGGTCACCGATCATCTTGGCCAGGGCCAGTGAGGAGGTCGCGGCGGGGGAGGGGGCGTTGCGGACGTGCAGCGCGCGCTCCGTCCGGTGCACGACGAAGTCGTCGACCAGCCTGCCGTCGCGGTCGATCGCCTGGGCCCGGATTCCGGAGAGACCGGGCAGCACGTCGC
>DATGDO010000254.1:0-2825 GCA_035310805.1 Solirubrobacterales bacterium | reverse complement strand
GCAGCGAGAGGTACGCCAGCGAGTCGGCACCGACCAGCGCGCCGACCTCCTCGGGCGTGCGCTCGTGGGCGATCATCTCCTCGCGCGTGGACATGTCGATCCCGTAGTGGCACGGGTGCTTGATCGGCGGGGCGCTGATGCGCAGGTGGACCTCGCGCGCGCCGGCGTCGCGCAGCATCTGCACGATCTGACGCGTCGTGTTGCCACGGACGATCGAATCGTCGACGACGACGAGCGACTTGCCGCCGACGATCTCCGGGAGCGGGTTGAACTTCATCCGCAGGCCGTGCTTGCGGAGCTCCTGGCCGGGCTGGATGAACGTCCGCGCGACGTAGCGGTTCTTGATCAGCCCGTCGTCCTTCGGCAGGCCCGTGGCGCGCGCGAAGCCATTGGCCATCGGGTTGCCCGAGTCCGGAACCGAGATGACGAGATCGGCGTCGACCGGAGCCTCCTCGGCGAGCAGCTCGCCCATCCGGCCGCGGACCTCCTGCAGGACGCGGTTCTCCAGCCGCGAGTCGGGCCGGGAGAAGTAGATGTGCTCGAAGACGCACTGGGCGGTCCTCTTGCCCTGGATCACGGGCTTCATCTCCACTCCGCCGGCGGTCAGGGAGACCATCTCTCCGGGCTGGACCTCGCGAATCAGCTGTGCACCGATGATGTCGAACGCGCAGCTCTCCGAGGCGACCACGAAGCACTCGGGGAAGCCGTTGGAGGCCTTGATCTTCCCGAGCGCAAGCGGTCGCACCCCGTGCGGGTCGCGGAACGCCACGACGGCGTGCTTCGTCATCACTACGGTCGAGTACGCGCCCTCCAGCCTCGGCATGACCTCGGCGACGGCGTCCTCGATCCACTCATCGCCCTCGCCGGCCGTTCGGGAGAGCAGCGCGGCCATGATCTCGGAGTCCGAGCTGCCGCGGAGATGCAACCCGGCCTCGCTGAGCTCGTTGTAGAGCTCGACGGCGTTGGTCAGGTTGCCGTTGTGCGCGAGGGCCAGCTCAAGGCCGTCGTCGCGCCAGACCGGCTGCGCGTTCTCCCACGCCCCGCCACCGGTGGTCGAGTAGCGGACGTGGCCGATCGCCATGTCGCCCGAGAGGGCGCGCAGCTTCTCCTCGTCGAAGACCTGCGAGACCAGCCCGAGGTCGCGAAGCGTGGTGATCTGGCCGCCCTCGCACGAGGCGATCCCCGCCGACTCCTGGCCCCGATGCTGCAGCGCATAGAGCCCGAAGTACGCGAGGCGGGCGACCTCGCGGCCGGGCGCATGTATGCCGAACACCCCGCACTCGTCGCGCGGACCATCGCGATCGGGAACGTCGAAGCGCGCGTCGGTCACGTCTTGTGGAGGTGTCTCAACCTCTGGAGATCGGAATAGCGAGCAGGAGAGCAGCTCGCACACGCAGGGTAGCAGCGGGCACGGAGGCGCAAGAGGCCCCAATCCGCCGCAAATTCGCCCCTTTCAGTCGAATCGTGCTGTCGCGCGCGGGAGTCGGGACCGGCTCAGAGGACGTCCGCGAGCGAGCCCCAGGCTCGCTCGGCGTCGGCGACCGCCACGGCGACGTCTCTCTCCGCGGCCGCGATGGCGATCCGATCGCCGGTCACGCCGCCGATCTCAACCGCCTCTATGCCCGCCCTCCGCGCACGATCGAGCAGCGGCTCGGTGTCGGCGGCCGATATTGCCAGCACGATCCCGCCCGGTCCCTCGCCGAACAGGCAGGTCTCCCCCGAGCCGCCGCGAAGCTCGACGAGCGGGTCCAGGTCGGCCTCGATGCCCAGGCCCGCCGCAATCGCCATCTCTGCCAGGGCGCAGGCAAGCCCACCGTCGCTGACGTCGTGGGCAGCCGAGACGGCGCCGTCGCGGACCGTCTGGCGGACGAACTGGAGCGCTGTTGCGACCCCCGGGATCGACGCGCTCGGCAGTCCCGCGTCGAGCTCCCCGCGTAGCTTGGCCAGCTCCGAGCCCGCCAGCGAGGGCGCGAACGGGCCCACCAGGACGAGCCGGTCGCCGTGGCGCGGGGCGATCCCGGGCGCCCGGGCGGGATCGGGGAGCTCGCCGACCATGCCCACCACCGGGGTCGGGTAGATCGGCCCGTGCTCGGTCTCGTTGTAGAGGGAGACGTTGCCGCCGACGACGGGAACGCGGAGACCGAGGCAGGCTTCGGCGAGGCCGAGCACTGCCCGGTCGAGCTGCCAGGCGACGCTGGGTTTCTCCGGATTGCCGAAGTTGAGGCAGTTGGTCAGTCCCAGGGGCTGGGCGCCGACGCAGGCGAGGTTCTGCGCGCACTCGAGCACGGCCTCGACCGCCCCGGCGTATGGATCGCAGGCGACCCTGCGCCCGTTGCCGTCGATTGCGACGGCGATCGCGCGATCCGACTCGGGCAGCATCAGGACAGCAGCGTCTGCCGCCTCAGGCCTGCGAGCGGTCCGCGATCCGACCACGGAGTCGTACTGCTCGAAGGCCCAGCGTTTCGAGGCCACATTGGGGGACCCGAGCAGCGCGCAGAGGATGGACGAGGGATCGCTCGGATCGGCCGAGTGCCCCGCGCTGATCGCGACCTGCTCGCCGAGCGTCTCGACGTTGCCGTACATCCAGCCGCCGGGCTCCTCGGGCTCGAGGTCGTAGAGCGGGCACTCGTCCACCAGCGCCGAGACGGGCACGTCGCCTACCTCCACGCCGTCGTCCAGCACCCTGAGATGACCGCTGTCCGTGATCTCGCCGATCGCGGCTGCGCCGGTTTGCCATCGCTCGCAGGTGCCACCACCTCTTCGAGGCGCCCCGGCTCAACCACGGCGAGCATCCGCTCCTGGGACTCGGAGACCATCACTTCGAA
>DATGDO010000253.1:0-8952 GCA_035310805.1 Solirubrobacterales bacterium | reverse complement strand
CAAGACGGTGGTCGAGGTCCCGAACGAGCCCGGGTTCGTCGTCAACCGGCTCCTCTTCCCTTACCTCTTCGACGCGGTGCGCCTGATGGAGCAGACCGGGATGAAGGCCGAGGAGGTGGACCGCTGCATGACCCTCGGCGCCAACTATCCGATGGGGCCGCTCGCGCTGCTCGACCTGATCGGCGCGGACGTGGCCGTGGCGATCGGCGAGGCGCTCCATGCCGACAGCCAGGAGGACCACCACCTGCCACCCGGCCGCCTGATGGCGCTGGTCGACCAGGGCAAGCTGGGGCGCAAGTCGGGCGGCGGCTTCTACGACTACGACTGACCGGCGTTCAGGTCGATGACGAGCTGGGCCACGGTCTCACCGACCGCGTCGAAGACCGCCGGGTCGAGCTTGTCCGGCGTGTCCTGGACCGTGTCCGCGTAGGGATACGAGAAGTCGATCAGGTCGATCGAGGGGACGCCCTGCTCCAGGAAGGGGATCTGATCGTCGAGCACCGGCCCCTGGGTGCCGGCGGGGAAGATCTCCTCCGCGCCGACCTGCTGCGCGGCCCGGCGAAGCTGCTCCCAGAGCGCGGGGGTCGAGTTCCCCTCTCGCGGAATGCGCGCGCCCTTGTTGGCGATGTAGTCGAGCAGGATCATCTCGCCGATCTGGCCGCGGTGGGAGGACGCGTAGGCGCGTGAGCCACGCAGGGCGCAGAACTGGAAATCCCGGTCGCTGCAGCCCGGCGGATCCTCCTCGCCGTCGAAGAGAACGAAGCGGATCTCGCGATGGTCATTGGGCAGCTCGGACGGCAGCGTGCGCGCCAGCTCGACCACCCCGGCGGTGCCGGCGGCGCTGTCGTTCGCGCCCACGAATCCCTTCGGGTGGTACTCGCTGTCGTAGTGGGCGCCGATCAGGATCGCGGGCGCCCTGCCGGGAAGGACCCCGACGATGTTCCGGAGACCTCGCTGCGGCCCGGTGCTCGGGAACGGCTCGAAGGTTCCGCCGGGGAGCATCGGGCGAAGCTGCTGGGCCAGCCGGCGGAGCTGCGGTGAGCCCGCCGGGCGCTGGCCGACGTCGACCTGGCGCTGCATGAGCGCCATCGCTCGACCGACGTCGAACCGATCGGCAGCGTGAGAATCGCCCGACCCGCCGCAGCCGCCCAGGGCGAGCGACGCGAGCAGGACCGCGGCGGGACCCGCCCCGGAGCGGGGAGAGAGACTAGGCCGCCTGCTTGCCCTTGCGTTTGAGGCGCGACTTGGTTGCGATCGGAGGCACCGCGGGCTCCTCATGGCGGCCGGAACGATCCCAGATCACGTCGGCCTCCGAGACGCCCTGCTTGCCCGCCTCCGCCTCCACCTCGGCCCAGGGAAGCTGCGCCTCGGGAAGGTCATCCCAGCGGGCCAGGTCGAGCGCCTCGAGCGCGCCGTCAAGTGCCGGCCCCCGGTGCTCCTCGGAGCGGAGCACCGCCCTCACCACCTCAAGCTGCTTGTCGCTCAACCGGACGACCCACATCTGGCCTCCTGACCCGGACTGGAATCGGGTTGCACCTCCGACCTCATGCGGGTGGCTCCTCTCGGGCCCTCGCACCATCGGTGCACCCTCGAATGACCGGCAACGTAGAGCCCTGAACGGACGGAAGCGCAAGATTCCTGCAACCTGCGGGTTACGCGCTTCTCGAGTGGATCCGAACCGCTTCGATCCGGTTCTCGCGCACCGATTCGACCCGGATCTCGAAGCCGTCCGCGGTGATCAGATCGCCTCGTTTCGGCAGCCGCCCCAGCTCTCCGAAGACGTAGCCGCCGACCGAGTTGTAGGCATCGGTGTCGACGGGCAGCTCGATGCCGCGGTCGGAGAGATCGCCGAGGGAGACGTGGCCGCGTACGTACCAGTCGCCGTTCGCCAGCTGCCGGAGCGAGCCCGCCAGGGGATCCGTCTCGTCCTCGATCTCCCCCACCACCTCCTCGAGGATGTCCTCGATGGTGACGATGCCGACGGTGCGCCCGTACTCGTCGACGACCACGCCCATCGAGGAGCGCTGGCGCTGCAGCTCCGTGAGCAGGTCGTCGAGCGCCTTGGTCTCGGGCACGATCAGCGCATCCCTGACGGCCACCTCGATCTTCGCCTCCGGGCCCTCGCTCATCAGCAGCCGGACGAGCCGGAGCGCGTGGACGATGCCCCTGACGCGGTCCTTGTTGCCGTCCTCGACCACCACCAGCCGGTTGTGGCCCGAGGAGGTGCAGAGCCCGAGGGCATTGGAGACGTTCGAGGAGTAGTCGACGGTGACCACCGCGGGTATCGGGGTCATCACCTCGCGGGCCTCCTGCTCGTGCAGATGGAAGACGCCGCGCAGCATCACCGCCTCGCCCGGATCGAGCTGGCCGCCGGAGGCGGATTGGGAGATCAGGATCTGAAGGTCCTCGGAGGTGTGCTTCTCCTCGAGATCGGCGGGTCGCACCCCGAACAGCCGCACGATGCCGTTGGCGATCGCGGTCAGCCCGAGGGTGAACGGCGCGCTGATCACCCGGAAGAGATGGAGGCTCCTGGAGAAGAACCGCAGTGAGCCCTCCGGTCGGGAGATGGCGAGCAGCTTGGGCGCCTGCTCGCCGACCGCCACGTGCAGGGAGGTGACCAGCGTGTAGGCGATCGCCACCGAGATCGCAACCGCCGCCTCGTGGGAGAGCCCGCCGAAGATCGGCTCGATCAGCTTCGCCACCGCCGGCTCACCCAGGAAGCCGATCCCGATCGACGCCATCGTGATCCCCAGCTGGCAGGCGGAGAGGTACTCGTCGATCCGATCGAGCTCCTCCACGGCGACCGCGGCTCCGCGAGCCCCCTCGCCGGCGAGCTGCTCGAGCCGGGAGCGGCGGGAGCGGACCAGCGCGAACTCCGCCGCCACGAAGACGCCGTTGACGGCGATCAGCACGAACAGCAGGATCAGGAGGACAGCGGTCATCGAGGCTGCCTCGGATCAGGCTGCCGGCGCCCGGCCGGATCGGTCACGCCCGATCGGGCGCAAGTACTTCGAGGGAGATCGTCGTCGGTCACTGGCGACGATCCAAGGCTACCGGACGTCAGGCCAGCTGCTCGATCTTCTTCGCCAGCTCGAAGTCGTTCTCCGTGACGCCGCCCTCGGAGTGGGTGGAGATCGCCACCTCCACCTGGCTCCAGGAGATCGCGATGTCGGGGTGATGGTTCATCTCCTCGGCGGGCCCGACGATCGAGTCCACGAACTCGACGGAGCCCTTGAAGTCCCCGCGGTCGAAGCTCTTCACGATGTACTCGCCGCGCTGGCGCCAGCCGTCGAGACCCTCGAGCCTCTCCTTGATCTCCTCGTCGCTCAGAAGTGCCATATTCGTCGGGTGCGAATCGCGAGCCTGGTTCCGTCCGCGACCGAGATGCTATTCGCCCTGGGCCTGGGCGATCAAGTCGTCGCCGTCACCCACGAGTGCGACCACCCGCGCGAGGCGGCGGGCAGGCGCCACCTGACGCGGAGCCTCGTCCCGGCGGGTCTCTCGGCGGGCGGGATAGACGCCGCGGTCAGGCGGCTCACCGGCGAGGGCAGGCACCTCTACGCCCTCGATCAGGAGGCGCTCGCCGAGCTCGACGTCGACCTGATCGTCACCCAGGCCCTCTGCGAGGTCTGCGCCGTCTCCTACGACGACGTCGTCGCCGTGGCCGCGCGACTCGAGAGCGGGCCGAAGGTGATCTCGCTCGATCCGGCTGACCTGGGGGAGGTGCTCGGCGACCTCGATCGCCTCGGGGAGGCGACCGGCGCGACCGCTCGCGCGGCCGAGTTGCGCGCCTCGCTCGAGCGCAGGCTGGCGGAGGTGCGCGCCGCGGTGGCCGGCGCCGAGCGCCCCAGGGTGCTGCCGCTCGAGTGGCTCGATCCACCGTTCACCGGCGGGCACTGGGTGCCGGAGATGATCGAGATCGCCGGCGGCGAGCCGCTGCTCTGCGTCCGCGGCGGCAAGTGTCCGACCGCGGAGTGGGATCAGATCGCCGCGGCCAGACCGGACGTGATCGTCGCGATGCCCTGCGGATGGGACGCGCCCCGGGCGCGGGCGGAGGTCGAGTCGCAGCTCGACCGGATCGGCGCCACCGGAGCCGAGCGAATCTGGGCGGTCGATGCCGCGGCCTCCTTCTCGCGACCCGGTCCCCGCCTGGTCGACGGCACCGAGCTCCTCGCCCATCTGCTGCACCCGGATAGGGTTGGGGCGCCCGCCGGATCGGTGAGGTGGGAGCGTGTCCCCGCCGGCGAGCCGGCGGGGCAGCCCTCCTAGATCGAAGGAGAGAGCATGGGGCTCAACTGGGCCGAGCACACCGTCGAGATCGCAGCGCCGATCGAGACCTGCTTCGCGGCGATCATCGACTACGAGACCTTCCCCTCCTGGCAGGGCGCCGTCGTGGACACCGAGGTCCTCGACTGGGACAACGAGGGCCGGGGCAAGCGCGTCCGCCTCTTCATCGACGCCAAGATCCGCCGGGTCGACTACACGCTCGACTACAGCTATGAGGAGCCCGTGCGGATCGAGTGGGACTTCGTCGAGGGCAACGGGATCAGCGACGCCGACGGCCACTATCTCTTCGAGGATCTCGGCGGCGACCGGACCCGGGCGACCTACAAGCTCGGCCTCGAGGTGGGCTTGCCGCTCCCCGGGCCGGTGGCGCGGCGCGCCCACAGGTCGACCCTGAAGGGGTCCGTCGAGGATCTGAGGCGAGAGGCCGAGCGGCAGGCCGCGTCCACGGCGAGGGCGAGCAACCGGAGGCGCGGGAGCGACCGCGAGGCCAGACTGGCTGAGAGGGCGGGGACCAGCGAGCCGCGACCCGACCCCGCCGCCCCGGACGAGAGCGAGGAGTGGGCGCCCGACTACGGCTCGGGCTCGATCGCCGAGCTGCCGGCGCGGATGGCGGGGCGCGCCCTCTCGGTGGGCCGCCGCGCGACCGAGGGGGGAATCCGCGCCGCCCGCGGGGTCAGCGAGGAGGCGGCGGGCGCCGGCTTCGGTGCGGCGCGCCGGGCGATCGGTGTCGGGGTGGGGCTGGCCGGGGCGGTCACCGATCGCGCCGCCCGGCTGGTCCGCCGGGGCTCGCGCCCACCGGACGAGTACCCCCGCTAGATCAGGCGCTTGCGACCGCATCAGTCGCGGTCCCTGGCGCGGCAGCCATCAGGCGCGGCGGCAAGCCGCCGCTTCAAAGTCAGCCGCTTGCGACCGCTAAGGCGCCCGCGAAGGTCGCCGCGATCATCAGCACGATCCCTACCAGCTCGAGGGTGAATCCGGGGCGGCCGCTCATTCGCCGCTCCACCAGGATCACCAGCGCGGCCGCCACGGCGCCGCCGATCAGGCCGCCGACGTGGCCGCCCACCGAGATCCCCGGGATCGAGAAGGTGAGCACCAGGTTGAGGATCACGAAGAGCCCGAACTGGGAGGCGACCTGCTCGACGCCACGGCCGCGCGCCACCACGATCACCGCCGCCATCAGCCCGAAGATCGCTCCCGAGGCGCCGACGGTGACCGTGTTCGGATCGACGATCAGCGCGCCCAGTGATCCGGCGATCAGCGAGACGAAGTAGATGCCCAGGAACCGCGGCGTCCCGATCCCGGGCTCGAGGATGCTGCCCGCGACGTAGAGGACGTACATGTTGAGCAGCAGGTGCAGGAAGCCGGCGTGCAGGAAGCCACCGGTGATCACCCGCCACCAGTCGCCGGCCGCGATCTCGGGCCCGCGCAGGCCTGCGTCTTGGATCAGGCTTCCGCCCGCGCTGAACTGGCCCGCCCCTCCGGCCGCGAGCTCGGCGAGGAAGACGATCACGTTGATCGCGATCAGCGCGATCGTGGCGGGCATCTTCCCGTAGCTCGGGCTGAAGGCGCCCTGGCCGACACGGACCTTGGTCGTCTGCCGCGCGCACTCCGGGCAGCGCATGCCGACGGGCGTCGAGGTCATGCACTCGGGGCAGATCGGGCGGCCGCAGTTGGAGCAGGAGACGCCCGTCTCCCTGTTCGGGTGCCGGTAGCAGGTCTGCCGCTGGGTCTGGGTCGCCTCCATCGAGGGCCAGCGTAGTTGAGAGCCGGCCCCGGCCCGCCGCCTGCCTCTTCCAGCCCTTGCCGAGCGACTCAGGAAACTGGATCATCTGCCCGAGGAGGTGGCAATGGAGGAATCAAGTCCCGCAAGGCTCTACTGCCTACTGGTCGGCGCTCTCCTGGTGATCGCCGGGATCATCGGCTTCTTCTACGAGGCGAGCTTCGCCACCGGGGACTCGATCAGAACCGATGACGTCTTCGGGGTGCTCTCGGTGAACGGCTGGCACAACGTGGTCCACATCGCGGTCGGGGCCCTGTTGCTCGTCTGCGCCGGGTCGGCCGCCCGGCCCGCGGCGCTCTTCGTGGGGATCCTCTACGTCGTCCTCTGCATCCTCGGCTTCGTCGCCACGGGGGACGGTGGGATCACCTTCGTCGCCAAGGACGACGTGCTGGTCAAGCTCGTCCCCGTCAACAACGAGGACAACGTGCTGCATCTGATCCTCGGAGTCACCGGGGTGATCGCCGCGCTGGCGTCGCGTTCCGCAAGCCGAGCGGCGACCGCGACCTAATCGCGGCTCTTCCGGACCTGGTCTCGGACCTGACCGGCGATCTCCGAGACCTGGTCCGCCAGGCCGGAGAGGCGGGAGGGTCGCTTCCGCCTGCGCAGCTCCACCAGCACGAGGCCGCCGGCGGCGATGCCGCCGGCCGTGATTGCGGCCGCGGGGCGCAGCCAGTTGCGCGGGTCGCGCAGGGAGCGGAGCTCCGATTCGGAGAGCTCCTCGGCCCAGGCCGAGAGCTCCTCGGCCGCGGCCTCGGTCACCGCGCTCAGCGTCTCCTCGACCCGCCCCGAGAGCTTCTCGGGCGGCTCGATCGGCCGCAGTGCGGAGCGCAGCAGGCTCTCGACGTCCCGGGAGGGCTCAGCCGCCATTGGCGCTGATCTCCTCCTCGAGCTGCTTGATCGCACGATGGATCAGGACCTTCGTCGCCCCGTCGGAGCGGCCGAGCGAGCGGGCGATCTCGCGATTGTCCATGCCGAGGGCAAATCGCATGATCAGCGCGTCCCGTCTGTCGTCCGGGAGGTGCTGGAGGTGGTCCATGACGTTCTTGAGCTCCTCCCTGCCCTCGACGATTCGCTCCGTTCCGTGCAGAGCGGCGATCGGCTCGCCCTCGTCGAGGACGCGCTGCGGGCGGCGGGCCCGGTCGCGGTGGTAGTTCGAGGCGAGGTTGTGCGCGATGCGGATGAGCCACGGACGCAGCGGGCGCCCGTTGGACTCGCGCTGCGCACGCTCGAAGTGGCGATAGGCCTGCAGGAAGGCCTGCTCCGTGACGTCCTCCGCGTCGTGGTGGTTCCCGACCCGGTAGTAGGAGTAGGAGTAGACGTCGCGCAGGTGGTCGCGGTAGAGACGCTCGAAGGCGCGGTCGAGGTCGGCCTTCGACTGTCCGTTGTTGCGAGCCGAGGCCTGATCCGAATCGGACACAAGGCAAGCGTACTCACGCTGCCCTCCTCGCCCGCTCCGCCTGCCTGACCCTCGACATCCACTCGCCGGGCGAGATCTCGCCCGAGATCAGACCGGCCAGCCCCTCGAGCGCCGACGAGCTCATGCCCGCATTGCGCACCGCCTCTGCGATCAGCGGCACGGAGTCGAGCGCCTCGGATGCCTGGCCGATGATCCCCGGGATCTGCTCGGCCGGCGTCCCCTGGCCGAGCAGCTCCCCGGCCCGCCGGTTGCGGCTTCCCTCCGCCAGGATCGTGGCGGTGAGATCGCCGACGCCGGCGATGCCGGCGAAGGTCTCGTGCTCCGCGCCTCGGGCGCGGGCATAGGCGACGCACTCGCGCCAGACCTGCGCGGTCGCGATCCCGGCGGCGTTCATGCCCTGGGCCTGTGCCGCAGCCCCCGCCAGGGCCGCCGCGTTCTTGGCCGCGCCGGCGACCTCCACGCCGATCATGTCCTCGGAGCGCTCGCAGGCGAGGCCGGCCTCGTCGAAGACGCTGCCGAGCTGGTCGCGGAGGTCCGGATCGCGGCTGCCGAGCACCAGGGCCGCGGTCCCGGAGACCGCCTCCTTGGCGTGCGCCGGGCCGCCGAGGGCGGCGATCGCGCGGGCGCGGACGCGCTCGGCCACGTACTCGGAGGGGAGCACCGCCATGGGCGCGACGAGGCCCTTGCTGACCAGCAGGACCGAGGCCCGCTGCCCCAAGCGGTCGCCGATCGCGCCGACGGCCTGCGGCAGCGCCACCGAGGGCACCGCCAGGCAGACGAGGTCGATGCCGGCCAGCTCGATGTCCGCGGCCCGCTTCACCGTGAGCGCCTCGGGGAGCTGGACCCCCGGCAGGTAGCGCTCGTTGGTGCGGGTCTCCCTCATCTCCTCGGCGCGCTCGGGCGTTCGCGTCCCGAGCTGGACCTCGAGACCGCCGCGCGCGAGCAGCACGGCGACCGCGGTCCCCCAGCTGCCGGCGCCGATCACCGCGGCCTTCCGCAGCGGCGGCAGGCCGCCGAGCCACTCCCACTGCAGCTCGATCACCGGCCAGATCCGCGCTCCGACCGAGTTGGCGAGCGCGGGCGAGGGATCCTCGGTACGGGGGAACGTCAGCGCCCGGCCCATCCGGACCTTGACCTTCTTCGGGCGGACCCTCCAGCCGCGCCGCACCTGCTCCGTGCCGTGGACGGCGACCGGCAGCACCGCCGCGCCGGTCTCGAGGGCGAGGCGGCCGAAGCCGCGCTTCGGGCGGGCGAGCGACCCGGTCCGGTGCCGCGTCCCCTCCGGGAAGATGCAGACGGCGCCGCCGCGCTCGAGCACCGCGCGCGAGGTGATCAAGGTCTGCTCGTCGGACTGGCCGCGCCGCACCGGGTAGGCACCGAGCCGGTTGAGGATCCAGGCCGCCCAGCGCCTGTCGAAGAGCTCGACCTTCGCGACGTAGTGCAGCGGCCGCCGCCACGGCAGGGAGGC